>JAHIMV010000134.1 GCA_018896315.1 Patescibacteria group bacterium
AAATTGTAAAAAATTCCGCTTCTTTTGATTTTGCAGTTGTTGGTTTTGGCAGAAAAGAATTAGATGTTATTAACGAATTTCAAGTGGCAGAAAAAATAGCCAAAGTTAAGCCGGATATTTTAATTAACACTTCGGCTTATCATATTGTTTCAAAGTGCGAAGAAAATCCCTCAACGGCGATGGCAGTTAATTTTATTGCCATAGATAAAATGGCCAGATTATGCAAAAAATATGGCATTAAATTTATTACTTACAGTACGGATTATGTTTTTGATGGAGAGAAAGGAGCGCCTTATGAGGAAGATGATAAGCCCAATCCCTTGCAAATATATGGCATTTCTAAATTGGCAGGAGAATGCGCGGCGCTAAATTCACACCCCAAAGGAGCTTTTGTTATTAGAACCTGTGGTCTCTATGGCGGAGATAAAGGCAGTCTGGAAAAAAAGGGAAATTTTGTTTTAAATATTATAAAAGAGGCGCAAAGCAAAAGGGTGATAGAAGTAAGCTCGGAGCAAATTGTAAGCCCCACCTTTGCCGGGGATTTAAGCAAAGCTACCTTAAAATTATTAAATAGCAAAGCTGAATCCGGAATATATCACCTTGTAGATGAAGGATATTGCAGTTGGCATGAATTTACACAAGAAATTTTTAAACTAACTAAAATAGATAAAGAAATAAAACCAGTCGATAGGAGTGGTATAAGTGGAGGCATAAAGCGTCCGAAATTTTCTGCTTTAAAAAATACCAAAGCCAAGAGTCTTGGCATAGAGCTACCATCTTGGCAAGAAGGACTAAAAAAATATATATATGAATTGTCCAATTTGTAAAAATATTAATACACAATTTATTTATAAATTTGTTGATGGCCCAACAATGCAAAATAAACTTCATCTTAACTTTAAAAGTGCTTTAAAAGAAAAATTGGCTGTAGTTAATCTGTGCGGATGCAATAAATGCGGATTCGTTTTTAATACAGCTTTTAATAAAAAAAATACTGAATATTCTTCAATTTATGACAACACTCAAGATAATTCTAAATATTTTCAATCTTACCTAATTAAGCTAGCAAAAAGACTTAATAAAAAATATCAACTATCAAATAAAAAGGTGGTTGAGGTTGGTTGTGGAAAGGGTCATTTTATTAAGATTCTCTATAATTTAGGAGTAAAAAAAATTAAGGGATATGATCCTTCATATCTTAATTATGACCAATTTATCGATAAATTAGTAACTAAGGAATTTTTTAATGAGAAAAATATTAATAAAAAAGCCGATTTTATTATTTGTCGTCATGTTCTAGAACATATTCAAAAACCAAGTCAATTTATAACTTCTATTGAAAAATGTCTAGCAAATAATGGTGTGATATATTTTGAATTTCCTGATCTGGAATGGATAATAAAAAATGAAGCTTTTTTTGATTTTTTTTATGAACATTGTAATTATTTTTCTAAAAAATCTCTGCTATATTTATTCAGTCGGCTAGGATTAAAAAATATTGTGTTTAGCTATGGGCTTAATGGACAATATTTTCAAGTTGAAATTAGTCGTAACACCTCTAATAATATAAAAAAAATAGATCCGGTTAATTTTGATAATATTTCCCGTTTCATTAATAAAAAAATAAAGTATTATAAAAAAATAACTACAGAAATTAAAAATTTTATAATATGGGGCGGGGGGGGCAAAGGGGGTAACATTTCTTAATCGTTTAAATATTTCTCGCAATAAATGTCAATATGTTATAGATATTAACCCAAATAAACAGAATAAATTTATTCCCATAACGGGCCAAAAGATAGTTGCACCAAAAATATTACAAGAGATGGATATAGGAACCATAATTATTATGAATTCTATTTATGAGACAGAAATTAAAAAATTAGCATTTTTAAACGGTTTTAGGGGAAATTTTATTACTTTATAAATAAATTATGTCAAACAATCAATTAAAAAAATTTAAATCTGAGTCCATGGAAAGAGTCGATTCTTATAATAATAATTTGGAGCTACAAGAGGTTCGTTGGAAACTTTTTAAAGAAATGAATAAAATAAAATATTTTTATAACTTTTTTTGGCTTGGCGTACCAATCATTCAATCTCCGCAAGACATGCAAGCCTTGCAAGAAATTATTTGGGATGTTAAGCCAGATTTGATTATTGAAACAGGTATAGCTTGGGGTGGTTCTATTCTTTTCAGTGCCTCTATGTTGAAATTACTAGAAACTTGTGGCGAAATAGAAAAAGGTGATGTGATAGGAATTGATATTGATATTCGTTCTCACACCAGAGAGCTTATCACGACACATCCAATGAGTAAAAATATTACTATGCTTGAAGGGTCAAGTATAGACAGTAAAATGGTAAAAAAAATTGCTAATCTCGCTAAGAATAAAAAAAGAGTTTTAATTATATTAGACAGTAATCATACCCACGATCATGTCTTGGCAGAACTTAAAATTTATGCGCCACTGGTTAGTTTAGGAAGTTATATTATTGCACAAGATACTATTATTGAAGATTTGCCAACTGAATATATTTTAAATCGTCATTGGAGCAAAGGCAATAACCCCAAAACAGCTGTTTGGGAATTTTTAAAACAAAACGATAATTTTAAAATAGATAAAATTATTGAATCAAAAATCATGTTGACAAATTCACCTGATGGATTTTTAAAAAGAATAAAGTAATATGAACAATAATAATCAACAATTAGTTAGTGTTGGCATACCAACATATAATCGTCCAGAAAGTTTACGCCGAACTCTTGAATGTATAACTAGCCAAACCTACAAAAATCTAGAAATTATTATTTCTGATAACTGCTCCCCGAATCAGGAAAATTGATAATAAAAAAATCAGACAATCTTTACGGTGATAAGATTTTTTATGAAATTTAAAAAAATGAACTATCCAAAGTATTCCATAATTTTACCAGCAAGAAACGGCGGAGAGTATTTGCCGACTTGCGTTGAAACAATTATTAGCCAAAACTTTAGTGATTACGAACTAATTATCAGCGACAATCATTCTACTGATAACACTAGTAACTATTTAAATAATTGTTCGCATCCAAATATTAATGTTATTAAACCGCCACGACCACTAAGCATGGTTGATCATTTCGAATTTGCTTTATCTCATGCTCAAGGTACATGGCAAATGTTTTTGGGAGTTGACGATGGAGTTCAACCTTACTTTTTTGAATTAGCAGAAGTCTTAACTAAATATGCCGACACAGCAAAAATTAGAACCATCTTTGGAGTTAGAGCATATTTTTTCTGGAACGGTTGTCAACCAATTTACGGAAATGCCGCAGTTAGATACGGAGCTATTAATTATATTAAACATAAAAATTGTAAATTAGAAGCATCGAAAGTCCTGCTTGGTTTAAAAAAATCTTATTTTGATTTACCTCAAATGTATGTAACCGCTATTTTTAAAAAAGAATTACTCGAAGAGGTCAAAAAAAGGCAAGGCGAAAAGATATTTACCTCTTTAACACCGGATGCTAACCTAGCCGCTATCTGTTGTAGCCTCGAAAAAAAATATATTGAATCCGGTATTCCTTTGGGATGGGTTGGTAGCTCACCTAGCTCTAATGGATTTTCTTTCAGCCTAAGTCAAAAAAATGACAACATCACAAATAATATTAATCAAGATTTTTTAAATTTAAATAAAAAAAGTGCTATTTCTTATAATAAACTAGCTGGCAACATAAAATTTGGATCGACTGTGTTATATTTTTGGGAGGCTTTATTACAAACACAAAATTTGAGAAAGAAATATTTAAATATATTTTTAATGTCCAGATTATTTAAAACCATAATGTTTTCTGTTGTTTTTCTTTATGCTAAAAGTTTAGTGGGCATTGACAGAAATAAACATTTAATAGAATTTAAAAAAATAATTAGCACAAATAAATGTAATTATGATTTAATTAGATACCTCTCTTTATTAATACCTATAGCCCATAAAATATTTTGGCTGATATCTCGTGTTTTCCGACGTATAACCAGGTTGTTTTATGAGTCATTTTATTATAGCGTAGATTGGAACAGTGATAAATGCATAAATATGATTTTAGCTTCAAAAAAAGTTCAAGAAATGATAAAAGACACTGATTTGATTAAAAAAATTAAATTATGAAAAACTTGCAATTTAACACTCCAATTTTATTCTTGATTTTTAATCGTCCAGATACAACAGAACGGGTTTTTTCGGCAATAAGAGAAATACAACCAAAACAACTTTTTATTGCTGGTGATGGTCCGAGAGATAGTCGACCAGAAGATGTTGAAAAATGCAAACAAACCAGAGAAATAATTTCCCATATTGATTGGCCATGTGAAGTAAAAACTTTATTTCAAGATAAGAATCTAGGTTGTAAAATTGCCGTCAGCTCTGCTATTGATTGGTTTTTTGAAAATGTTGAACAAGGAATTATTTTGGAAGATGATTGTGTACCACATCAATCTTTTTTTAAATTCACAGGAGAAATGTTAAAAAAATATAAAAATCAGGAAAACATAATGATGATTTCTGGAAATAATTACTTGCCAAGTATTAAAACAAAAGACAGTTATTTTTTTTCTCAATATTTTTCCATATGGGGATGGGCAACATGGAAAAGAGCATGGAAAAAATATGATGTTAATATAGAAAACTGGAATAACACATCTGCCAAAAAACGATTAGATAAAATATACCAACCCAAATACATGCGTGACTATATGTCAAATATTTTTGATAAAGTTTATTCTGGACAGATTATTACTTGGGACTTCCAATGGTTCTACGCATGTCTAATTAATAATGGATTGTGTATAGTGCCATGTGTAAATCTTATATCAAATATTGGAATCACCGGAACAAATGCAAACTTCACTTCTTACGGAAAAAACCAAAACTTACCAACTTTTAATATTTACAACAACCCACCATTAAAACACCCCACATCTATATATCAAAATACTAATTATGACTACACCTTTTATAAAATAAATTTTAAACAAAGTTTATTTAAAAAATTAAAATTAAAAATTATTTCAATTCCCCAAAAACCCAGAATACCATTAATAATCAACAGATTATTAATGAGGGTAAAATCAAAAATTCTTGGTCAAGTCCTTTTAAAAAATGTAAACAAAACCTCATTCAGTAAAAATGCGTTATTAATGTACATTACCGAACCATTTAAAAACATTAATAATGACTATACTCACCAAAATCGTAAACAAGTAAGACAAATTGCACTAGCACTAAAAGAATTTAACTACAATGTAGATGTAATGAATTATAATGATAATAAAATTAAACTTCAACATAATTACGATTTAATCTTAGATTTACACCCTGGACTTAATCCCATATATGAAAAACATCTTAACCCAAAAGCAAAAAAAATTGCATACCTAACAGGTTCAAACCCTATTTTTTGTGTTAATTCAGAAAATGAACGATTGAAAGATATATACCAAAAAAGGAATATTAAATTAGAGCCTAAAATAAAAGTTAAACCATTCAATAAGGAATATTTAAAATCTTTTAATGCTATTTTTTTGATGGGAAACGAGCAGACTTTAAAAACTTATGATGATTATACCCCATCAAAAGTAAGTCTAATAAACAATACTGGATACAATTTTTTAAATACTGATGATTTTTCAAAAAAATCTCCTAAAAATTTTCTGTTTTTAAACAGTAGTGGTCAAGTGCTCAAAGGATTAGACCTCCTATTGGAAGTTTTTTCAAAAAATAAGGAATTAAATTTATATGTTTGCAGTAATTTTGCAAATGAAAAAGATTTCTGTGAATTATATAAAAAAGAATTATTTGAAACCCCAAACATTCACCCCGTTGGTTTTATAGACATAAATAGTTTTAAATTTATGGAAATAGCTAGTAAATGTTCATACATTATATCACCTTCTTGTTCAGAAGGAATGTCTGGATCAATATTAACTGGTATGTCAGCGGGGTTAATACCAATCACAAGTAAAGAAAATGGGATAGATTCAAGCGATGTTTTTATGTTACAAGATATTAAAATAAACACCATATCCAATGCTATCAATAATTTTTCTGGAATGAACATGAAATGGATTACCGAGCAATCCAAAAAAGCAATGAGAATAGCAAAAGAAAAATATAGCAATAAAAATTTCTACAATTCAATTAAACTAGCATTAAAAGAAACGTTATCTGAAAAATAAAAATATGAAAAAATATAAAATCTATTTAAATAAATTTAAAAAAACAATTAAAATAATCAACTACAAAATAAGCGGTAAAAAACCTTGGTCAAATGGATACAATGAATATAAATGGCTATTTATAAAAAAAATAATTAATGATGAAAAAATAATTAACCTGTTCAGGACACAAAAAAAACTCCCTGGTAATTTTGGTGTAGGGATTGATGAAAGGGTTGTGGAATATCCTTGGATAATTTCAAATATAAGTCCTGATTTAGGCAAATTATTAGATGCTGGTTCAGCTTTGAATTTTTCAAAAATTTTAGAACATGATATTTTCTCAAACAAAAAGATTATTATCGCCAATCTTAACGCAGAATCAAAATGTTATTGGAAAAAAGAAATATCTTACCTTTATGACGATATAAGGAATCTACCTTTCAAAGATGAGGCCTTTGACGCAATAACTTGCGTATCAACTCTAGAGCATGTTGGAATGGATAATACTGCCATGT
This sequence comes from Patescibacteria group bacterium, assembly GCA_018896315.1. Classification (GTDB taxonomy): domain Bacteria; phylum Patescibacteriota; class Patescibacteriia; order UBA2591; family UBA6264; genus JAHIMV01. The sequence continues at coordinate 6,713 of JAHIMV010000134.1, forward strand.
ATACAAAAAATGAAAAATATAAAGAAGGAGAAAAAGAAGATTATCTTAAAGTAATAATTGAATTAAAAAGACTACTGAAACAAAACAGTGAACTTTTGATAACTGTACCATTTGGTGAATATAAAAATTTTGGATTCTTCCAACAGTTCGACACAAAGATGGTTAAAAAAATAATAGATATTTTTAACAGCGAAAAATATTCTGTAGATTACTATCAATATACAAAACAAGGGTGGCAAATTAGCAATGAAATAGAAAGTTCTAAAGAAAAATATTTTAATATTCACACAGAAAAAAATATTCCTTCAGATTTAGCTGCGGCTGCCAGATCTGTGGCTTGTATTAAATTAAAAAAATAATTATGAACTGTAAAATCTGCAACAATCCAACAAGATTTTTGTTTAATAAAAAAGTGTTAAATAAATATGATGCTGAATATTTTCAGTGTGAAAATTGTGGTTTTATACAAATAAAAAATCCACTCTGGCTTAATGAAGCATACAAAAGTGCAATATCCTCCCTTGATACCGGTCTAGTGGCAAGAAATATTTGGTATTCTTCTTTTGTCGAAAAAATAATCATAAAATACTTTAATCAGAACAATAAATTCATTGATTATGGTGGAGGTTATGGTCTTTTTGTAAGACTAATGAGAGATAAAGGTTTTGACTATTATAGACAAGACAACTACTGTCAAAATCTATTTGCTGAGAGTTTTGACATACAAGACTTAAATAATGATAATCAAAAATTTGAACTACTAACCGCTTTTGAACTATTTGAACACTTAGAAGAACCTATAAGTGAAATAGAAAAAATGCTAAAATTTTCAGATTCAATTTTATTCTCAACTGAGCTTCAGCTCCAAAATACAGAGGACTTAGAAAACTGGTGGTATTTTTCGCCAGAAAGCGGGCAACATATATCATTTTACACAAAAGAATCATTAAATTTTATAGCAAAAAAATTCAATCTTAATTTATCTACCAATAACAAATCTATCCATATTCTTACGAAAAAAAGCTTCGAAACATCTCCTTTTGAAAAAGAAAAAACAGTTATTCATATTTTAAGAAAAATAGCTAAATTAATTTTTTCTCATTTAGACGCGCCCAAAAAAGAAATCAAAAGTTTAACACAAGAAGACTATGAAAAAATAAAACAGTTGAAAACAAAATTATGAGCAAGACAGAAAACGACAAACCTACATTAGCCTTTGTTGACCACTCTTTTCATAAAAAATCACACTCTGGAGATTTCCTGAGAGAGTTATTTTCTGAACATTTTCAAATAACCGATTTTTGGGATGACTCATGGGATGGCGGTAAACAGATTAAGGCCATGGAATTAAATAAATATGATTATATTTTTTATTTTCAACTTATAAATTCTATAAATGAACTCAAAAAAATAAAATCTAAAATCATTTGGGCTCCAATGTATGACGGAGTTAATCTTAATGACGCATTATATTGGAAACTACTAGCCACATTCCCCGTTAAAATAATATGCTTTTCGGAAAAAATATATAACCATTGTATTAAATATAGTATTGAAGCAATTAAAATTCAGTATTATTTTGAACCAAAAATAAACACAAATATTCCTACAAAAAGGGGAAACCATTTTTTCTTTTGGTATAGGGGTGGAATCACTTTTGAAGAAATAAAAAAAATAATAAAACCAGAAGATGTAGATGGTTTTATATACAAATCAACACCTGACCCATTTAAAAATAAAGAAGTAATTTCAAAAGAAGATATCAAAAAATATAAGATAGAGATGATAGAGTCTGATTTTATTCCAAAAAATAAATACCTAGAGCTACTCTCAAAATCAAACATCTATATTGCTCCTAGAAAAAAAGAAGGAATAGGAATGAGTTTTCTTGAAGCGATGTCTATGGGCTTAGTTATAATAGGTAACGACGAGGCCACCCTAAATGAGTATGTAAAAAACAACTATAATGGATGTTTATTTAATAAAAACAGTGGCTTTATTAATTTAAAAAATATTGAAGAAATACGCAATAACTCTATTATCTCTGCAAAAAATGGATATGAAAAATGGATAGAAGAAGAAAAATTTCTAACCAATTTCATTTTTTCTAATTACACGATAAAAAACAAAAAGTGGACTTTAAAAAATTATTTTGACTACATTTCATATTCAGCTAGAATAATAAAATACAAAATAATTAAAATCATTATTTCCTTATATAAAAAGATATGAAACAAAAAGTAGCTCTTATTACTGGAATCGCAGGACAAGATGGTTCCTATCTTTCAGAATTATTATTAAATAAAAATTACAAAATTTTTGGCATTAAAAAACAAAACTCTGATCAAAATAAATACAATAACATCAGGCACATTCTTAATAAAATAAAGTTTGTATCGGCCGATCTATTAATAGAAACATCATTAATTGACGCAATTAAAAAAACAAAACCAGATGAAATTTATAATCTGGCCGCGCAATCATCTGTTGCTGAATCGTGGAAAAACCCTATACATACTGGGGAAATAACAGCGCTCGGGGCTATAAGATTATTAGAATCAATTAGAAAAACTAATAATAAAATTAAATTTTATCAAGCGTCTTCCTCGGAAATATTTGGTGGAAGTAAAAAAAGTCCACAGAATGAAGAGACTTGCCCAAATCCAAAAAGCCCTTATGGCGCGGCGAAATTATATGCGCATTGGATGGTTAAAAACTACAGAGAAACATATAATATGTTTGCTGTTTCTGGAATATTATTTAATCATGAATCGCCTAGAAGAGGTTTAGAATATGTTACAAGAAAAATCACTCATGAAGCCGTTAAAATTAAATTAGGCATGTCCAAAGAGCTAAAACTCGGAAATCTGGACGCAGAAAAAGACTGGGGATTCGCAGGAGACTATGTTGAAGCAATGTGGCTCATGCTTCAACAAGAAAACCCCAAAGATTTTGTCATTGGGACAGGAAAAATTCATTCCGTGCTGGAATTTGTAACGGAAACATTTAATTTTCTTAAGCTTGACTGGAAAAATTATGTAAAAATAGATGCTAGTTTTCTTAGACCGGCCGAAACTAATTTGTTAATAGCTGATATCACTAATGCAAAAAAAACACTAAAATGGAAACCAAAAATTAATTTTAAAAATTTAATTAAAATGATGGTTGCCGAAGAACTAAATTTTTTGTCTAAAAATAAATGAAATTCACAATCGTCACCCCCTCATACAACCAAGGACAATATATAGAGCAAACAATAAAAAGTGTGCTAGACCAAGCTGGGGATTTTTTTATTGATTATATTATTGCGGATGGCGGATCTACAGATAAAAGTGTCGAAATTATAAAAAAATATGATAATCTATTAAAAAACGGCCTCTACCCTATTAAATGCAATGGTATAGAATTACATTGGTGGTCAAAAAAAGATAAAGGGCAATCAGATGCAATCAACCAAGGATTCAAAATTGCAAAAGGAGAAATTTTGGCATGGATAAATTCTGATGATTTCTATGAGGCAAACGCTTTTAAAGAAGTTCTTGAAATTTTTAACGCACACACAGAATTAGATCTGGTATATGGCGATGGATATGTAGTTAAAGACGGTACTTCTAATAAAACAATAAAGAGATCGACTGTGGGAACGTTTAATGAATTCCTTAGAAGATACAACTATATTTTTCAACCGTCGGCATTTTGGAAAAAAAATATTTTTGATAAAGTAGGGCCACTTGACGAGAGTCTTAATTTTGTAATGGATTATGATTTATGGCTTAGAATTTTTAAATATAGCGATAAAAATAAATTACACGTCTCTGCGGTTTGGTCAAACTACCGAGAATGGGAATCGTCAAAATCTGTATCGCAAATGAATAAGTTCGTAAAAGAAAGAAAAACACTTTTTAAAAAATATGGAGGAAATAAAATAGACCCTTATATAATCCAAAAAATAATTACTTCTCGTTATTTTAATTTTATAAAAAAAGTAAATATAAAAATGGCCAATGCATTAGAAAAATGTATTTTTTATATTTCTGATTCTTTTTATTATAAAATCAACTAAGACTTTAAACTTCTCATAAAATGCCTTTTAAAAAAGCGATGATACCCTCTGCTCTTTTATCCCAAGTGTAATTAACGACTTTTTTATAAGCTTTATTTGCTAATTCTTCGCCGCTAGTTTGGTTATTTTTACAAAACAATATCTTTTCCGCTAAATCATTTGCGTCTCCAGCTTTAAAAGATATGGCGCAATTAGAAAGCATCTCGGAGATAATCGGCAAATCAGAATAAATTATTGGTTTTTGACTAGCCATATATTCATACGCTTTCATCGGGAAACCCCAGTCTCTAAAATGTGGTTCATTAGGATATGGGATAACTAGCATATCCATAGCTTTCTCGTATAAAGCGATTTTTTCGGTTGACATGACTGGAACGAAAATAACTCTATCTGCTACTCCTTTTTTCTCGGCAAAATTTTTGTATTCTTCTATTTCTTTAACTCTACCTCCTACAAACACCATTTTAATTTCTTTGTCTGGAATTAAAGATAGGGATTTTATCATAGTATCCAAGCCCTTCGCCATGCCCATAGTTTTATAAAAACCAACATAGCCAACCAAAATATCAGGCCATGGCAACCCTAGGCGAGTTCGTAGTTCAACTTGAGATTCTGAATTTTTATTAAAAAATTCTAAATCTACCCCGCCATAAGCAACTTTGATTTTATTTTCTGGAACTGCGAATTTACTGACCAATAAATTTTTTAGGTGATTTGTTGTTGCGATAAGACCGTCGCTGTTTTTTATAATACAAGAGTTTTTTTTAATATCAAACAACATGTGCCAATCAGAAATAATTTTATATTTCAAATTAAATATTTTTTTATAAAAAATAACAACTTTCAACAGGTTTTGATCAACTGAAAAAAAAGTAGCTTCAATGTTGTTTAATTTTCTCTTTAAAATAAAGTATGGGATAAAAAAATAATAGAAAATAGTTAGACCCTTTTTGATTTTTAATTTTAAATTTACTATATTTATTCCGTCTAATTCTTGAGAAAAATTATTAGCCACAACAAGAACAAAATTATTATTTAATATCTTAGCGGATGCTTTTGACATTTCACGAATAAATATATGATCGGCAGTGCTGGACGGATATGTCTTCGCGGTTAAATAAATAAGTTTCATAAAATATTACTTCTTTACTTCAAAATAATAACCTAGTGGCATAAATTTTGCGGACATTTTGTTATTTGGCTTGACAAACAAAAGAAAACCATCTAACTTTCTACAAATAAAAATCAGTATATCCGCTAACCATTGCCATTTAACAAACCCAATCAATGTGTGATATACAATGCTGAAAGCGCCAGTCCCCAGCTCCTTTATCTCTACCTTTTTAAAGCCTGCATCTGTAAATATCCTTTCAAAAGTAAACCTAGTATATCTAAAATAATCACTTGGAGAACCGTGAACATTGAATATAAAAGGAGCCACGCCAGCTACCCTTCCACCATTTTCAAGAACCCTGTAGGCCTCGCTTATCGCAGTTTTATAATCAAATAGATGTTCTAGCACATTTATAAAAAGCACACAGGAAAAACTTGAATCTTCAAATGGCCATTTTTTCTGAGCATCAAATATAATATCTACGCCATAAGATGAGTTAATATTGCCTGTGATTATTTTGTGGTTACCCTTTATGAGTTCATGATATCCAGATTTTTTTGAACCCCCAACATCTAAAATATTTCCGTTTATAGTGAGTTCCGCTAGTTTTTTATATTCCTCAATTCTTAAAAATGATTTTGTTTTCATATTATAAAATTAACTTAATAAACCATAATAATAATTCAAACTACCACGCTTTATTTTTTATATTATTTTATTGTAAAAAAGAAGTGGCAAGAAAATTTAATTTTAAGCTACCTTATATCCACTCTTTAAACCCAGGCTGATAATTTCACAATATAACTTCAATTAGTTCTCGTTTATTTTTAAATATTTTATGCATATCTGCTAAATATACAAATCTAATATTTTAGTTACCAAATTCTTTAAATCATGATCCTTAATTACAATTTCTCTTAATTTTTTGGCCAATTCTGATATTTGATTACTCTGTTTTAAATCGTAATAAAATAAAATTTTTTCCGCTAGTTGATCAATATCACCTGCGGTAAAAAAATATCTCTGCCAATCTTCCTTAATAACGGCTTTAATCGCTACATTACAAGTTACAATCGGCAGACCGGTCGCCATAGCCTCAGGCATCACCTTATCTAAACTGCCGGTGCTAGAAGCGTTAATCATTAAATCAGCTTGCTGTAAGTACGGAATAATTTTATCATTAGGCAAGGCGCCAATAAATTCCACTTGATTAGTTAAATTTAATTCTCGTACCTTATTTTTTAATCTACCCAGATATTCAACATGTTCAGTCATCACCGGAGCGCCGATAATCGTTAATTTAAAATTACCAATTTTATTTTTTATAATATTTATAGCGGATAAAACCACATCATAACCCTTAACCGGAGAAATTCTTCCAACCGTAATTAAACTAAATAAATCAGGATTCTTATATTGATTAGACAATTGGAATTTATCAGTATCTATTCCTTGTCCGACAACGTGAAGTTTTTTACTGGGCAAGCGGAAACCCGATGTAGTTGAAGTAAAAACTTCGTCAGCCAATATTTCAGCTATTTTTAACTCAAATCTAACTTTACCGTGAGCATACCATAATCCAATTTTTTTACCCAATAATCGCCAAATAATCCCCCCTAAAAGAATATATTCATAATTCATGTGCGCAAAAACTATATCATAATTCTTTCTTTCCTGCCAAATATATTTATAAAAATTAACTAAATATTTTATTTTTGATTCGCCCCCCTCTTTCCCCAAACTTAGAACTTTAACATTACTAGGAAAATTAAATTCCCCTAACTTCAAGCATATGACCGTAACTTTTTCGCACCTTTTTGCAAACTCAGCAATCCACCCATGCATAAAACCAAGCACATCATCATTTATATCAACCCTTTGAGTCAGTATTAATATATTATCTTTTTTATTACTATTTTGCATAAATTATTTATTCACCTTATCTCGACCTGTGAAATAAGATTTGAGCCTCTTCTTTAAAAATATATGCCCGTAATAGGTTTTAAAATACTTTTCTCTCTTGCGAGCATCACCTTCCAATAAACATGCTTCATAATAAATTAGATTTAATGGTCTGCGGTACTTTGTTGACTTAACTTCTCCGTCACAATGTTGCTCAAATCTTAATTTTAAATTTTTTGTGTAACCAACATATAACTTGTTATCTTTATCGCTCAGTAATACATATGCATAAAACATAATTTATAAATTTAAAATTATTTCACTGGGTTCAACTTTTTGCGTTAAAATTAATAATTTCATATTTAATTTGTCAAAGCTGTTTCCCAGCTCTTTTTATATAACCCTAAAGTCTCCTTCTCGCTCGGCAATTTCATAATCGCCTGTTTCGCGTTTTCGCCTAATTTTCTCCTCAACTCTTTATCTTCTATTAATTTTACCATACTTTCCTCCAATTTTCCCTGATCGCCAACCGAAATAACAATTCCACTTTCGCCATTTTTTATTACCTCGCCGGCGCAACCCACATCCGTCATAATAATCGGCAAGCCATAGCTCGCCGCTTCTATCACGGCCATCCCCCAACCCTCAGAATTAGACGTTAACACAAATGCGTCTGCCGCATTATAATATTCGTCCAAATTATTTTTCCAGCCGAGTAATTTAACGTTAATTTCTAATTTCCAATTTCTAATTTCTAATTCAAATTTTTCTTTTTCCGATCCGTCGCCCACAATCCATAACTCCGCCTCTTTATATTTTTTTATCATCTCAGCCATTGCCCTTATCTGCATTTCAATATTTTTTACCGGCACCAATCTCCCGACAGTTAAAAAAATAAATTTATCTTTTACTCCATAATCCCTAATTCTTAATTCATAATTCTTAATTCTCGTATAAATAGGCACCACTGTTATTTTATCCTCTTTCACGCCGAACTCATCTATCAGCTGTCTTTTCAACCTCTGGCTAACTGTTCTGATCGCATCAGTGCGCGGCAAAACGTATCTGGCGATCAATTTGCGCAAGCCGTAAAATTTTTCAAAGCCGTGGATTTGAATTTCCAGGCCCGATTTGAATTTTTTAGACAGCAACAAACCGATGATGGCCAAATAATATTGGTCTTGCACTGTAATTATATCATAATCTTCCGCTTTTAATAACTTCCGGCAGCCGTAACGCATCTTTAAGACAGCAAAAAATTTATTCGTTGCCCCGATGCCAATGGCTCTAACCCGCTCTGACAAATCAACTGTTTTATCTTCGCGGTTTGGAACAATGATAGTGTACTTTTCAACCAATTTGCCATATTCAACCACCCTGCCTGCCAAAGCGGAATTTTTATTTAAAACTGAATTGTCTAACCCCATGCTTAAAACCTTCATATTTTTTTATAAATTTCCAAAAACTCGTCCGCTATCCGCCGCCATGAATGCGTAAAATTAAAATCAGCGATTTTGCTTTTTTGCAAATCGTAATTCTCCTTTTCCGCCAGATATAGAATCTTATTTTTTATATCATCTTTATCAAACGGATTAACAAAAACGCCAAAGTCCTTGAACTTATCAACAAACCCGCATTCTTTTGTTAAAATAAACGGCTTATTAAAAGACAGCCCTTCAATAATAAAATTAGGAGCAAAATCCGTAATTGAAGGAACAACAAGAGCGTAAGAGTGTCTTATTTTATCCATCAATT
>JAHIMV010000135.1 GCA_018896315.1 Patescibacteria group bacterium
AAAAAATTAAAGTCCAGAATTTTTACTGAAAATATTGATCATTTGCAAGAAAAAGCAGGAATAAAAACAGACCACATTAGCGGACCATGGTTAAGAAAGAATATTCAGGAAGATTGGTTGAAACAAATTGATGCTGTAATAACCATTGGTTTAAGTTATGATGATAGAGGATTTTTGGCATGGTACAAGAAAAATAATCCAGATGGTAAAATTATATCTATAGATTTAAATCAGTCTTCTTATTTGGGAAATGAAGATGCTTTATTAAAAGGCAATTTACAAGAAGTTATGCCACAAATAGAAGAGAAATTTAGATAAAAAAATTCGTCGGCATTTAAAAACCAATTTGTAAAACGGGCGACAGTTTTCAAAATGGTTGTAATTTGACGAAATATATTATGTGCGACAAAAAGGGTAGATATGATATCTCATTAAATCGTAGCCAATTTTAGCAGTTTTTTCATTTCTCCTGCCATAATTTCAGGATATTTAACTGAATCCACCCACTTAAAAGTTCGAACATCCCTCCAGAGGCGGGCAGGCTGTTCCACTTGGGGAGCCAACTTGACTAAAAAGTGAGGTAGTTCCTTTCTTTTAGGGTTTATAGAAGTTATCCACAAATTGATGTTGACCTAAAGATAACCTTAGGTTATACTTTAGTCATAATAAATAAAAATTAAATTTTATGGAAAGCATTATTGGATTAAAAGATTTAAGACAAAAAATGTCAGAATATGCTAAAAAGGTTAAAGCCGGAAAGTCTTTTATTGTTGTTAGACGTTCTAAACCTTTATTTAAAATAATTCCTATTAGTGAAGATGAAATATGGGAGCCAGTGGTTAATTTTACAAAAATTAAAAAAGGCGGGATTGATATTGACGACCTTCTTTCGAGGTTGTAATTATGGATAAAATTAATAAAGCATTACAAAAATTAGACAAAAAAGAGAAAGAGGCGATTAGGAATATTTTAGTTAAAATTAAAAACAAAGATTTTAAGGGTTTAGATATTAAAAAATTAAAAAGTAGAAATAATATTTTTAGAGCGAGAAGAGGAAATATAAGAATAATTTATTATTTAAAGCAAGAGAGGATTATGATTTTATCCATAGAGCGAAGAAGTGAGAAGACTTATAATTAAATTACCTTATTACTTATACAATAAGATTTAATTTCAAGGTTCTGCGAGCTTGTCCCGCCAGAGGCGGGGCGAGTGAGCAGGTTCTTAAAAATCTTAGTTCGCAGGCCGACCGACCTCCGTCAGTAAGCCCAGTATTTTTATCTCCGGGAACGCTCTCTGGGTTTGATTTCTTAGGGTAAATTTGTTATGAAAGTTATCCACAGTTTGCTACTTTACTGTTAAGATATTTTTGTTTAATATATAAGTAATAAATCCTTATCGTGTGCTTCGGCTACGATAAGCAACGAGAGCCTTGTTTCAAGGTTCTTGTTATTTTTTATAAAAGTTATATCATGATATTATGAACCAAAAAGATAACAATCCTAAAAGAGTAGCTGTTTTTATAGATAATAGTAATGTTTTTCATAATATCCATAAGGTTAAAAAGATAGATAAAAATTGGCCCGCTTTATATAATCCTCTTTTACTTGCTCAAAAATTAACTGGGAATAGACACTTAGTATATGTCGGGTTTTATTGCGTACGGCCACCAGCGTATTTTCTTAATGGTAGTAAAGAAGAAAGATATAAGTATAATTTAACTCAAAGATATTATGGGAAAATAGAGAAATTTCATCCTATTCTTAACATAAAATACGGATACCTAAAAGGGACAAGAAACAATCTCCACGAAAAAAATATAGATACCCAATTAACCGCGGATATGGTAGGAATGGCTGCTCTTGACGAATACGACGTGGCTGTATTGGTTGCTAATGATGGTGATTATAAAAGTGCGGTTGAATGGACTAAAAAATTTAATAAAAAAATAGAAAATTTATTTTTCAAGGGAAGTTTATCTGGTGCGATAGACGGAGAATGTGATATTAAGAGAAAAGCTCGTCGTTCTTTTTTCGTAAAATTAGACGGTTTGGATGGAATTTAAAAAATTTAAGTAAAAATAGATTTTATTTGTTTGAACCTGACCGACCTCCGTCACTAAACCCAATATTTTTTCCCTCTGGAACGCTTTCTGGAATTTATTTCTTAAGGTTCTGGACCGGTATTAAGAATCTAAGAGAGTAGCGCCCCTACTTGATTGCCCGCTTTCTTATTTTTTTAGCCGCAGTCTCGTAAAACAATTGGTTTTTTGTTTTAGAATAAACTAAAATAATTAATTAGTAAAATTATGCCTAAAGCAATAATTGTAATCATTATCATAGTCGTTATAGCGGGGATAGGTTATTGGATTTATCAGTCAGATTCAATATCTCAGGGATTAATTAGGGAAAAATTCGAACCAACACAAGGTCGAATAACTATAAAACAATCGGGTGGCATGGGGCTGCTCATAGCGGAATGTGGAGATAAAAATTATATTACTAATAAGGCGGATTATATAATTGAAGGAACCGTTAAAAATGTAGAGAGTAAATGGAACGAAGAAAAAATCTCTATCTTTACTTACACCGATTTATTGATTGAAAAGTACGTCAAAGGAACTCCCTTTGCAGAAAATAAACTTCAGATTGTAACTCCTGGCGGAACGGTTGGAAAAATTAGTCAGCTAGTAGAAGACCAACCAATTTTTTATGATAGTAAAAAAGTAAGGATATATTTCCAAGAAACAAATGGAGAATTTTCAATAGTCTGCGCTCAATTCGGAGTTGAAGAAATATAAATTAAAGACAGGTTAGAATATCCCTCCAAAGGCGGACAGGCTGTCCCACTTGGGTGCCACACACTTCTTATTATAATGCCCTTGCTTTTTAAATAAGAATAGTGCATAATTTATGTCTTAATAGTAAACATATAAATATATGGGAGATTTTAAACAAGATAGAAGAAAAAGTTCTAGTGGGGGCTATGGAGGTGGATTTGGTAGACAAGACGGAGGTCGATCAAATTTTTCTAGAGGCGGATCAGGTGGTAGAGATCGTGGTCCAGTTACTATGCATCAAGCAGTTTGTGATCAATGTGGGAAGTCTTGCGAGGTACCTTTCCGTCCAACCGAGGGCAAGCCAGTGTATTGCAATGCTTGTTATGGAGGTAAGAAAGAAGGTGGAGACATCAGAGGTGGAGATAGATATTCAAAAAGAGGTTTTGATAGCCATAAAACTTCTTCTAGAACCGATTTCGGAAGTAACGCTAACAGAGGAAATGATAATGAAATAAAAAAGCAGTTAGAAATATTGAATGTAAAAATGGATAAGCTTATTAAAGTAGTAGAAGCTATAACGAATATCAAACCATTAGTAGTAGAAAAAAAAGTGGAGGAATCAGTAAAGAATATACCAGTTGTTAAGGTTAAAAAATCAGTAAAAAAGGTTGCCAAAAAAACAAAAAAATAAAAGAATGCTTTTATAGTGAGACTAATTGGAATAAATTTTATTTTATTCAATTTAGTATTTATAGTAAAAATTAAGCTCTCAAATAGGTTCGAACATCATTCCATTTTGGGAATTTTTTATCTGTCATATCCTTGACAAAATAGGAGAAATGTGCTATATTATTAATATAGTTTAATTGGAAGGTCGCCTAGCGGACTTCTAGTGATTGACGACAGCTAGGTCCTCACAAAGACGTTTCCCGGTCTTGCGAGGG
>JAHIMV010000136.1 GCA_018896315.1 Patescibacteria group bacterium
AAACCATATTTTTTTGTTTTTGTCAATACTTGAAATAAAAAGACAGTTTCAACTGTCTTTTTAATTGTTGATTTTTAATTAATTTCTAAACTTGAACTGGTCCTGAATCAGAAACATCTTTATCTGAATCCTCTGGCTTAATTGGAATAATTGATTCAGGAATAGGCTCTTGTGTTTCTATTTTAGTATCAATATACTTGCTAATCTTGTCTAATATTTCAGTTAAATGAACATCTGCTTTAATTAAATAATCAACCGCTCCCAAGGATTTTCCCTTGCTTACTTCTTTTTCTTGTCCAAGATTAGAAAGAATAATTACTGGAATTTCCTGAGTGGCTGGTTCATACCTTAATTTTTCCAAAACTTCAAAACCGCTTAATTTAGGCATGACCAAGTCTAGTAAAATCATATCTGGCCTTTCTTTGATGGCTAAATCAAGGCTTTTTTGCCCGTCTTCAGCTGTAATAACATCATAATCAGCGCTTTCTATCATACTTTGTAAAAGTCCTCTCATATCTGGTTCATCTTCACAAATTAAAATTTTCTTTTTTGCCATAATAAATTAATTAAAAATTAATTAGTTTTAGAAAATCCTAAATTTTAAGCACCAAATCTCAAACACCAAGCATCAAACAAATTCTAATATCAAAATTCTAATATTTAAACTATTTGGAATTTTGGATTTAGGATTTTGATATTGTTTGTTATTTGGAATTTGTTATTTGGAATTTTCTTTTTTACATGGCAATGTAAAAAAGAATGTGGTTCCTTTATTTTCTTCAGATTCTCCAGATCCGCCTTCGGAGGAAAACCAAATCTTTCCGCCATGAGCTTCAATTAATCCCTTAGCTAAATAAAGGCCGAGACCTGTACCTGGTTTTTGACTAACATTATCAGCTCTGAAAAATCTGGAAAATATTTTTTCTTGCTGCCCCTTTGGAATACCTACTCCTTGGTCAGCATTTGAATAAAAAAGTTCTTTTCCCCTTTGTTCAAATTTAATTTTAATTTCTGAACCTTCTGGAGAATATTTAATTGCATTATCAAGAAGAATAATAACTACTTGGCGAATCTTTTCTAAATCAATACTAATTTTAGGCATTAATTCTTCTGGTTTGGTTACAGAGACTTTAACGTTTTTCTTTTCTAAATAAGGTTTGTATTCTTCTACCACTTTATCAATTAATTCTTCAAATTGAATTTCATCTCTTTTAAATACTAATCTCCCACCTTCTAAACGAGAAACATTAAGCAAATCGTTAACCAATTCAATCATGCGATTGCTACCGCGGTAAATTCGATCAACTTGTTCTCTATCTTTCTTTTTTAATTTATCACCAAGAGATTTTAATAAAGTTTCCGCTCCCCACTTAATAATGGTTACTGGGGTTCTTAGTTGATGAGAGGCCAAAGAAACAAACTCTGATTTAATTTTTTCAACTTCTCTTTCTTTTGTAATGTCTCTAAATGCTCCAACTGCTCCGACAACAATACCTTTTTCATCTTTAATCGCCGCGGCTGAACAAGCAACTGGAATTTCTTTGCCATTTTTGGTTATTAAAACTGTGTGGTTAGTCATCTTGCTTAACTCCCCTGTTTGTAAAGCATGCTGCATAAAGGCAATATTTTCTTTTTTTTCTTTTTCTGTTAAAAATTTTAAAACCTGGTTATATGGCTGGCCCAGACAGTCTTTTTCTTCAAATCCAGTAATTCTTTTTACAGCTGGATTCAAAAGCGCTAATCTGCCTTGGGTATCAACTACAAAAACTCCGTCAGCCATGCTGATTAAAATTGCTTCAATTCTGTTTTTCTCCTGCTCAATTCTATTCTTGGCCAAGGCTAATTCATTAGTCCTGTCCTTAACTTTTTGTTCTAAAGTAGCATAATATACTTTTAATCGCCGGGCCATTTCATTAAAGCCCTGGGCTAATTCTTGAATTTCATCTTTGGTTTTGATTTTAATTTGATAATCTAAATTGCCCTTACTGATTTCCAAAGCTCCCTTAGTCAGCTCTTTAATCGGTGCTGTCACCAAACGTGAAGTAAAAAAAACTAAAACAACTAAAATTAAAGTAATGATACCAAGAACAATAAAGATAAAATTTCGTGTGGCTAAAGCACTGCCAAGAACCTCGTTAACTGGGACAACTAAGGCTAAAGACCAGCCTGTATTTTGAATCTGATGGGCTACAATATATTTTTCTGTTTGACCAAATTTCACTATTCTTGGCTCATGGACATGAGTCCCGTCTATCATTTCTTTAACTACATTTCGTAATTGTTCATTTTTAACATTTAAAAGACTAAATTCTCTAATTTTGGAAATTTCTAATGACTCTTCTCCCCACTCAAGATCGGGTCGAGCCCTAACAGGAAAACTAATTGGCCGACCCCGAGAATCAATCATAAAAGCATAACCGGTTTCCCATAATTTAATGTCTAAAATACGATTAGAAATATCTTCTAAAGAAACGTCCATTCCTGCCACGGCTATCATTTTATTATTCTGATAAACTGGCGCCAAAACTGAAACCATTAGACCCTGTCCTGTGACATCAACATAGGGCGGCGTCCATTTGGCCTTTTTATCTGGATTATGAAATTCGTCTAAATTATCCCAAAAAACCGGATCAACCCCTTCTTTATTTAAATCAGCCGGCAAAACATCCATTACAAAACCGCCCCTTTTTTCTGGATCAGGATCAGAATTTGGATAAAGACGATACCAACCGTATTCATCGCCTATGATATAGATGTTCCCAATGTTGGGATTTTCTGACTTAATGGAAGGAAAAACAAAATCAAGAGCAGCAGAAAAAGTTAAATTGCG
>JAHIMV010000137.1 GCA_018896315.1 Patescibacteria group bacterium
TTGCCTAACGGCAATTTAATTTGCGACAGTCCCTTATAATCAACAATTAAATAATAATTATTAACCTAACCCTTAAACTTTTTGTTTAAGGCATGGTTGAAAAACAAGTGAACATAAAGACGGCTTTCCGTCTGGTACTGTTCACTTGTCAATATCCGAAAGGGTATTGGATGCCTGAAAGGGCATCGCCAGCATAGGGAGCCTTTTTTGTTTGTCGAGCTGGAAATTAACTTAAAATGATGTTAAATTGCGATAGACTAACTCTATAATTACTGGACTAAACATCAGTATTAAATATGTCAAATAAAATAAATTTTGCCATTTATATTTTTTTATCTTTATTTTTAAGTTTTAGTTTTAGTGTAAATGGCTTATGGTATTTTATTTTTTCAGCTTTTATTGGTTTTGTTGTTTTGCTCTATAAGCCACAAGTAGACGGCGGTTTTAGTATATCAAAATATTTTTTGATTATTCCTCTAAGCATATTCTTAATTAGTCGGCTTCTGCCGTTTATTTTATACGGACCGCATCCTCTGGGTTACGATACTGGATTTTATAAATATAATATTAATCAAGAGCGTAGCCATAATCTCGGTGGTTTATTTTCATCGGTAGATGAGTCTACCGGCAGTCGAATAATTACGGAAACCTTGGTTAATATAGGTTTTAGCGACCAGGCTATTATGTACGGTTTTTATATTTTTGTCGGAGCGTTAATCGGTTTATTTATATATTTGTTGGCTAAAATTTATTTTGGTGAAACCGCGGCCATTTTTTCCGTTTTTGCTTATAGTATTTCCTTTGTCCAGTATTTAGCTTTTTGGAATATGTTTTGGAAAAATGCCGTGGGACTGTGTTTAAGTTTATTAATTTTTTTGCTCATTGAAAAAAATAAACTAGTTTATTTTTTGGCTGTGCTACCGCTAATTGTCGCAGTTATAATTACACATAAGACCTCGGCCTTTTTATTAATTTTAAGCTTAGCTCTTTATGCTGTGTTAAATAAAAAAATAAAAAATAGTTATAAAATTTTATCAATCGCCGCATTGTCAGCGCTGGGAATGACTTTTCTTTTTATTAATAAAGACATCACGTTGTATATTTGGCAACAAGTAAATTCCGGATTCAAAACGTATTACGATTTTTTTTCAGTGAAAGAAGGAATTTTTATAGACACTTATCAATTTTTTAATATTGGTTTTTCTTTTTTTTATATCCCTTTTGCCCTTTTAACGATTCTTAGCCTTTTTAAAAATAGGAAAATTAACCAAGTCTTAATTTATTTGTCTATTTGCGTTTTTATTATTTTGGCAAAGTTTATATTTTATAAAAGAGTTTTAATTTTTTTAGATATTTCTTTATTAATTTTTTTTGGCTATTCTTTTAGTATTTTTGTCGAAAAAATTAAGATAGCTACCTCCGAGCGCTATATAAAAGTGTTTCTATTTATTTTACTATTTTCCCCGACCTTTTTATTTTTTATTAATGTCACTAATCAAAAACCGTTAATTAGTAAAGAAGAAATAAAGTCCATAGAGGATTTTAGAACTATTACCCCTATCCTTAGGTTGTTTACCTATAATTCTTATTACACTCCATGGCTTTATGGTTTTTCGGGACACAAGATTATTGCTCCAGGATGGGGCGATGACAAATGGGATTTTAAAAAATGGCAGATATTTTGGGGGTCGAATATGGAAAACAAAAAAGAAATGTTAGCCGACTTTCGACCGCCAATTTTAATTTATGATAATGGGGACGGCTTTTTTCAATTTAATGAAGGGAGTTGCTTTACTAAAATAAAAAATAATTTATATGTTTTTAGCTGTCAGTAATTTAGTAAATATTAACAGGACTTTTCAGAATAATAGTTGACTTTCTTTATGCTTTATGTTAGCTTATAATTAACAATTTAATAATAATAACCTAACCCTTGAACTTTTTGTTTAAGGCATGGTTGAAAAATCGAACAAACATAGAGGCGGCTTTCCGTCTGGTACTGTTTGTTCGTCAATATCCGAAAGGATATTGGATGCCCGAAAGGGCGTCGCCAGCACGGGGAGCCTTTTTTGTTTGTCGTGTTGGGGTTATAAATTAACTTAATCCAACATTTATGAACAACAAACAAGTGATTAGTCCTGACAGAGTATTAAAAAAATCCTTTGTCGGTTTTATGGCTTTAACTATTTTTTTATTTTTTGTTTCCTTTTTGTTTTTTAGTCAAGCTTTAAAGGCTCAATTTACACTTCAGACTGGGCTCTATGGTTATGGTTACGGTTACGGTTACGGTTACGGTTATGGGATTAATGACGGTTCTTATCGAATAAACGGCGGAAATCTTAATCAGTATGGATATGGCTACGGCTTTGCTTATCGGGCCGATGCAATAACTTTAGACACCGCTCCCCCAGTCCGCGGCAGTGGCTTGCCAACAGGCGCGCTATCAGCAGGAACTATTGAAACGACACTATCTTTAACAACCAACGAAGACGCTGTTTGCCGTTACGCAACATCCACTAACGTGGAATATGGCGCAATGATCGGAGTTTTCAATATTACCGGCTCAACAACCCATTCAACCTTAATTACCGGCTTAACTAATGGCAGTACTTATACTTATTATGTGAAATGCCAA
>JAHIMV010000138.1 GCA_018896315.1 Patescibacteria group bacterium
ACTTTTTTGTTTATCTCCTCTTATTTTAGCGCATGGACGAATAATAAACATGGACGTAGCGTCTGCTTTAGGGATTTTTGCCAGTACTTATTATTTTGTAAGGTTTTTACAAAAACCAAGTTTAAAACGAACATTAATAGCTTTTTCAGTTTTTGGGCTTACCCAATTAATCAAAGCTTCAGCTTTGCTTTTAATTCCATATTTTATTGTTTTGTTATTTATTTGGCTTGTAATGAATTTGCCAGAAACAAGAACCAAGATAAAAGCCTTTATTAATCAGTTAAAGCTATATTTTCCTAAATTGTTACTCGGCTTATTTTTAACTCTTTTTATAATTGTTCTTGTTTATCAGATAGGTATGTGGAATTATCCCGCAGAACAGCAATCCGGAGATATTGAGTCAGTTTTAAAGAGTCAGCGGTCAGAATTATATGAAAAGATTTCATGGTTTCCTAATCTGGCTTTTATTCCTGGTATAAGAAATTTAGCTCAATATTCTTTTGGGGCGCTATGGCAATATACCCGCAGTAAAAATATTGCTTATTTTCATGGACAAGGGGCATTTGAGTCTTTCCCTTTTTATTTTCCAATAGGTTATTTAATTAAAGAACCTTTAGCCTTTCATATTCTTACTTTACTAGGTTTATGGTTTGTTATAAAAAGAATGAGGGTTAGAGAAAAGAATTATATAAAGTCTAATTTTTTTGTCATCGCTTCTCTTTTATGGGTAGGTTTTTATTGGTTTATGATAGTTACTTTTAGCCCGATTAACTCTGGCATTCGCTATCTTATTCCTACTTTGCCTTTTATTTATTTCCTTATTGCAGGTGGTATTGGTTGGTGGCTTAATCAAAAACAAAAAGGATTTTCTTTTAAGCACGCGTTTATTGGTGGGCTTTTGGTCTGGCAATTAGTCTCTGTGTTGACTATTTACCCTTCTTTTCTTTCCTATTTTAATGAATTAATTGGTGGTCCAGAGAATGGCTATCGCTATATGGTAGATACAGATGTTGAATGGGGACAGGATGTAAAAAGATTAAGTAAATGGGTTGAATCAAATGGCATTGAACAAATTGCTGTTCCGAATTGGTTTATCCTAAAGAAAGAACAAACAGAAATATTATCCGAGAATATGGTTTATAGTCATAGTTATCAATATTATCTTGACTCCCGATATAAATATTTACCACCAGACACCCGGACCAAAGGCTGGGTGGCCATTCCTGCTCGTTTACTTCAATGGGGAACAGCAAAGCCGGCTAATCGTCATGGTTGGTTCAGTGATTCTTATAATTGGCTTAAAGACTATGAGCCGGTAACTAAAATTGGTTATTCAATTTTTGTTTACTATATTAATTAATTATTCTGATTTTGTGAGTTTTAATGGATGTTATTTTAATAATTTAATGATTTTATGACAGTTAAGTTAATATTCAAAAAAAAGATTTATAATTAAATTACATTAATTTTTAGATGGAAAAATTTAATTTCAAGGTTCTGCGAGCGAAGCGAGTAGGTTCTTATATTTTAGTCTTTATTATTCTCATTTTAATGGGAACAGTGATGAGCCTTAGTATGAAAGATGATACTTATATGGGGGATGAAATGTTGTTTTTATCAACAGGCTATATGTATCTTACTGAACCTACAACATCTTTTGGTTTTGAACACCCACCACTTGTTAGATATTTAGCCGCGTTGCCTTTATTGGGCCTAAACCTTAAACCGGCTAGTGAATTTTATGATAGTACTTTGGCTCGAGAGCCGTTATTAAATTTAGGTGGGTCGTTTAACCAATGGAATTTTGCAGAAAATTTTTTATTTGGTCAAGATGAATCGCCAGAAAAGATTTTATTTTTAGGTCGTTTAATGATGGTTGCCATCACTCTTTTATTAGGGTTTTTAATTTTTAAATGGACAAGTTTAAAATGGGGGAATAAATCAGGATTATTGGCTTTAGCACTTTTTTGTTTATCTCCTCTTATTTTAGCGCATGGACGAATAATAAACATGGACGTAGCGTCTGCTTTAGGGATTTTTGCCAGTACTTATTATTTTGTAAGGTTTTTACAAAAACCAAGTTTAAAACGAACATTAATAGC
>JAHIMV010000011.1 GCA_018896315.1 Patescibacteria group bacterium
AACATTTTTAATAAATTTTTATAGTTTTTTGTGAAAAGATGTTTTTTATAAAATCATCATTCTTTTTTCGACGTAACTTCAATTCTTCCATTGAGATGTCAATAATATTTATTTCCCGTCCAATAGTTTTTTCTAATGGCAAAATCTCCAGCTTTGCTTTAAGTGAAGAGTGCTCACCAATCAGTAAAATGTCTACATCGCTTTCCTGTTGAAAATTACCTTTGGCGTAAGAGCCGAAAATATATGCTTCATCTAATTTTTTAATTTTTTTCAATTTTTCTTTAAGTATACCGACAACACCATATTTAGCATTATACATTCGTTTCATTTCCTTTAACAAAGAATAATTTTTATTTAGACCATAATATTTTTGATTACCACGTTTTTCCGAGTAGAGGATACCCTCTCCTTCAAGCTCTTTCAGCTTGCGAAAAAGATTACCGACATCCAAACTTAAAAGATTGGCCAATTCGTTGACATAGTTGGTTTTTTGAGGATTAAGGAAAAAATACCCTAAAATTTTTATAGTTATTTTTGAACGGAATTGAAACATAAATTATTGTATTTATTTACAATAACCATTGTATATTATTACAATAAGGTTGTCAAGAGTTTATTTTAAGAGGGATAGTAAGTTAATTACGCTGATATACGCGGATGATTACGCGGATTAACGCGGATAATTACGCTGATATACGCGGATGATTACGCGGATATACGCGGATGATTACGCGGATTAACGCTGATAATTACGCTGATATACGCGGATGATTACGCGGATTAACGCGGATGGTGTGTGGGTTTATTTTTCATTCTGGATATTTTTCTAATATTTTTTTGCGTGCCATTTGCGTGCCATTTACAGCGCCATTTACAGCGCCATTTATTCTATAATAACCTGTTTTGAAGATACAAATAATAATCACCGAATAATCACCGAATAATCACCGAATAATATAATAACTGCTTCTACCTTTTCTTCTAACTGAAATTATGTTTTTCTTTTTAAAGGGGACTGCCCCCATTTTGCACGCTCAGCAAACTCGCTGTTGATGCCTGTTCCATGGCTAAAGTTTGGAAATGGCACGATTTTGCCCAAGTAGCCACTTCCACAGAGGAGTAAATTTTATTGTTTTGCCATTTATTTTTTCTTCCCCTTCCTTATCTTCGGTAATTATCATTCTCTTTTTTAGCCATCTAAAATTTTTCTGGAATTCTAAAAGGGATTTAGCTTCTCTGTCTTTAACTAAATTTGAATAACAAACATTAACGGCAGTGAGTCCTGTTTCCTCTTTCTTTATAAAATCAACTTCTTGTTTATTACTCCAATAAAAGATTTTTCCTTTCTTTATCAATTCAAATCCTACTAAATTTTCAACTAATTTTCCTTTATCTTGAGAGAATCTAAAACTGATAATATTTCTCAAACCATTATCTAAACAAATAATTTTTTTGGGATTTACTTTTTGGACTTTCAAAGAATAAGAAAATTTAGGAAGCAAGAATAAATGTAAACTTTCTTCTATACAAGATAAATAACGAGAAATTGTCTCTCTTGATAAAGACAACTTTTGTTTAGTTAAATTATAATAAGAATTTATCGAGAAGGTGGAGGTAAAGTTAGTAAATAAATATTTCAAAAGGTCTTTCAGAAGATCAATATTATTCAGAGAGAATCTATCAACTAAATCTCGATAAATTAAAAGGTTAAAATATTCTTCTAATATTTTTCTCTTTAAAACAAAATCTTTTTCTAAAACTATTTCAGGAAAGCCGCCCCATTCAATAAATTCCTCTAATAACTTTTTCACCCTAAATCTCTGGGAAGTATACTGAAAATCTCTTTTTAATTTTTCTTCTTTAAAAGATAAAAACTCTCTGAAATTTAGAGGGAACAAAGAATAACTTAACGTTCTTCCTCTTAAAGAAGTGGCTATTTCTTTGCTAAGAAGTTTTGAAGAAGAGCCGGTAATAAAAATTTGAGAGTTCTCTTTATCGTAAATTCTTCTAATAAAAATTTCCCAGTTTTTGATGTTTTGAATTTCGTCAAAAAATAAAAAAATTTTTTCCTTTTTATTCTCTGGATATAATTCAAAATACGCCTCTAAAATTAAATCAAATTCTTTATAGGCTAAAGGTAGAATTCTGTCGTCCTCAAAATTAAGATAAAGAATTCTCTCTTTTACCACATTCTTTTTTATCAGTTCCTGAATTAAATAAAAAAAATAAAAACTTTTTCCGCTTCTTCGCGGACCATAGATGGTAATAATTTTATTAGAAGAAAGAGGAATCTCTAATTCTCTTTTTATCGCAAAAGGCAAAGGTTGGGTATGAAATTCCTTAATAAGAAATTTAAAAATTTCTTTTTTGCTTGGATTTACCATATTAGAGTATTATATAGCTGTCTTCTTAATAAGTCAAGTTTTTATAAAGAGTTGTCCTGCTGTTACGATACCATACAAATTCAAGAACTTTTTATGTCATTTGGGTCAGACACCATTTTGTGTACTCGGCAAACTTGTTGTTGGTGCGTGTTTCAAGGCTAAAATTTGGAAATGGCACGATTTTGGACTAAAAACTTGTTTACCAGTTTTTAATTCGTTTTTTAGTTTTATCTCTTAATTTTTTGTAAAATTTGCGAGCCTTGCTTTCAACTTCAGGTGAAATTAATCTTAGGATTTCTGATCCTAAGATTTTATATCTGCCTCCTATTTTATTGGCTCGTAAAATACCCGTTTTTAGCCAACGTTTAATCGTACTTTTACTGATTTTTAAAAAATCACGGGTTTCTTCAGTAGTATATATTTTGTCTGGTTTTATTTCGTCCATAATAATACGAATTGATACGAATTAGTTTAATAATGCGAATTGATGCGAATTAGGTATACGAATGCAGCGAATTAAGAGATATTTAATAATGCGAATGCTACGAATTATTTTTGAGTAGTTCAGTATTTAAGACCCTTTTTGGATTAAGAGAAATTTGTCGGGTGAAAGCGATTGCTCTCTTAAATATTTAATTTTATTCTGTTTCAATAATTTTTCAAAAGCGTCTGCGTATTGTTTTTCGTTTCTAAATCTATTTAATTGATTATGTGTTTTATATAATAAACCGTAAATAATATAAGATAATTTTGGATAAAGAATATTTTTATTCTTGGTGACCATATTAATTAATATTATATGACACCCTTGAAAGGTGTCAATAGGTGTCATTAGGATTATGAGTGGATAACTTTTTTAATGAGAATATTATATATTTTAATGGGAAATTATCCAAAACCGAAGATTTTACTTTTTTGCCCTTGGTATCTTATTTCTAACGGGGTTTACTTCTTATTTTTGAGATTTCCCAGGGGTAAATAAATTCCTTATTTTTATTTTCGCCCCTTAGTCCTATACAGTAATATTGGTTCAACTTATATTTTTTTAGAAAATAGCCGATAGTTCTTTTTGAAAACATAGCAAAGTTAACCTTTATTTCAATTGGAATAATTTCATTTCTTAATCTTAATATGAAGTCAATTTCTTTTTTGTCTTTAGTCCGCCAGTAATGAAGCGACTCTTTCCCGAAATTCTTTGTTAATTCCGAGAAAATAGCTGTTTCAAAAATTTTTCCCAAGACTTCTGGCGAAATAACCTTTAGCCATAAAAGATGGGCGAGGCCGCTATCATAAAAATAAATTTTTGGAGTTTTAAAAAGTTCTGAGCGTAAATTTTTAAAGAATGGTTTAACTAATTTAATTATATAAGTTTGTTCTAAGATAAAAAGATATCTTTCTACAGTTTGTTTAGCTAAACGGCAGGTATTAGATAATTCTTCGATATTTAAGAGATTCCCCGTCTGAGATGCTAATGTCTCTAAAAGTTTATTAAACTTTTCTATTTCTTTAACTTCAGCCAAATCTCTAATATCTTTTTTTAGATAAGTATCAATAATTTGCCATAAGCGCTTTTCCTTTTTTTCTTTTTCTGAAATGAGAGCAATCTTAGGATAACTGCCATAAAGAGCAAATTCCTTGAATAACTCTCTTAATTGATTTTCTTTAGCTTTTGTCAAAACTGGCTCTATTTTCCATTGGTATTCCTTAAAAATTAAAAATTCTTCAAAAGAAAGCCCAAAAATTTCAAAAACCAAAGTCCGGCCAACTAATGCCTTCTCAAATTTTTTTCTAATTTCGAAAGTAGAAGAACCGGAAACAATCAGTTTTAAGTTTGGATAATGGTCGCTAATTAATTTTAGAAAATTTGTTGGATTTTCTAAATATTGAATTTCGTCAATTAGGACAAAAATTTTTTTCTCTAAATCAAATCCTTGTTCCAGGAGAAGTTTTTTAAGATTCTCTGGCCCTTGATTTAAAATTTCTAAATACTTTCTTTCCTCTAAGTCTAAATAATAAACTGGTTCTTTTTTTTCTCGCAAGTAATTTTTTAGCCAATACAAAATAAAAGTTTTGCCAACTTGCCTGGCGCCATAAAGAACTATTACTTCACTATCGTAGAGATATTTTAGGATTTCATCAATTATTTTTCTTTTATAGATTTTTGGCATATATTCAACTTTTTTAAAAGTCTACTTTAATTATAGTTTGACTTAAAGTAAAGTCAAGAAGTAATTTCTATCATTATTTATCTATATTTTTATACTATACCATATTAAAGATCAAATCAAGTATATATAGTTTTTAATGGGGTCAGACCCCATTTTATGCGCCTTGCGAATCCGCTATTGATACATATTTCAAGGGCAAAATTTAAAAATGGCGTGATTTTGGCATAAAATTAGTTTACCAGTTTTTGATTCGTTTTTTTGGTTTTGTCTCATCCATAATAATACGAATTGATACGAATTAGTTTACGAATGCTACGAATTATTTTTGAGTAGTTCAGTATTTAAGACCCTTTTTGGATTAAGAGAAATTTGTCAATTATTTAACGGGGACTGTACCTAAAAATCGAGCTTCTGTTCTATATCAATCCTCCAAGAAATTTTTCCGCGCTTATTACTCTAATATTGTCCTGCCAAAAATCAACATTAGGTTCTTTTGTTATTTGATATAGAAAGGGGATATCTAATTTTTCGGCAAAGTATTTTAAATGTTTTGAGATTTTTTTGTCTGATAGTTTTGTTTCTACGGCCAACCATGGCTTTTTGTTTATTGTTATTAGAAAATCCGTTTCCCTGCCTTCAATGTCGCGCAAAAACTGAAGTTCTGCCTTATGTCCTTCTGAATCATGTAAAAAATGAACTATTTTTAATAAATGAGAAGCAACCATATTTTCTAATCTAGGTCCTTCGTTTTCTATTTGGGACCAGTCCCAAAGATACATTTTTGGCTGTTTGCGTAGAGATTTAATTTTAGTTGCAGTAAAGGGATAAATTCTGAAATGATAGTAGAATTTTTCTAAAATATCCATCCA
This sequence comes from Patescibacteria group bacterium, assembly GCA_018896315.1. Taxonomy (GTDB): domain Bacteria; phylum Patescibacteriota; class Patescibacteriia; order UBA2591; family UBA6264; genus JAHIMV01. Next base: position 5,422 of record JAHIMV010000011.1, read on the forward strand.
AAAGGATATTGTTTTGTGGGTTACTTGCAAATCTTCTCTTAGGGAATTTAATGACAAAATAGAGCCCACTTTGTCTGGCAAAATATCTACCAGAATTTGCAATGCGGATAAATCGCGCAATGCTTCAATGTCTCTAATGTCTTCTTTAACCAATCTATCTAATCGTTCATTATGAAAGCGACGGAGTGTTTTGTTGTCTTTTTTAAGGAATGGTTCTGGAAAACCGCCAAAAGTAAATAAATCTGTAAATACTTTAGAAATATTTTTATTAATTTTAGGGAAGTTTAATTTTTTGAAAATTTTTAAATTATTATTTATCTGCAAGACCTCAGCAACTGAAAAGGGATGGAGTCTATAATAATGGTATCTACCCATAAGGGAGTCGCCACCTTTGCGATATAGGTCAAGTCGAGCGCTACCAGTAACAAGAATATGAAATTTATCTTTGTGTTTGTCAAATTCTCCTTTGATATAATTTTTCCATTGTTTATATTTATGGATTTCATCAAAAATTATTAAAGAAGATTCTGCCTCAAATTTTCCAGAAAGAATATTTTTTCTATCTTGACGATTATCCCAATTAAGATAAGTATATTTTTTGTAATCGTTAGCGCCTACATACTGAGCTAAAGTGGTTTTCCCAACTTGTCTTGGACCACCAATAAAAACCATTTTATTCTTTAGGTCTGAAGTTATAACTGGACGTAAATATCTATTTTTTATTATCATAAAAATGAATTAAATTATTGTATATAAATTAAGGTAATTTAATTATAAGAACCCTTCGCTTCGCTCAGGAACCTTGAAATTAAATATTATTGTATAGAAATTAAGGTAATTTAATTATAACAACCTCTCCTCACTTTGTTCGTCGAGAACGTTGAAATTAAATATTATTGTATATAAATTAAGGTAATTTAATTATAAGCAAAGCTTGAAATTTCGTCAGGCTTCACAAATAAGAAAACATGATTTTCTTATTTGATTCACCCTTAGAAATTATACCAAAGTGCAAAAATATGTCAAGGATTTTCTACTTCGGGAGAAAATTCGGGAGAAAACAGAATTATTTTAATTAAAGTAAAGTGTGTAGACCCTCGGGGTCTACACAAGGTGAATTTTGACAATTCTTTTATAAGCGAAAAACATTTTTGTATATTCTGCTTTTTATTGCGTTTCTTGTATCTACTACTATTGCTGATTTTTGAGCAACTTCATTATAATCAAATTCTGAATGAGCCGCTAAAATTAAGACACAATCATAGTTTTTTAAAATCTCAGGAGTATATTTAATTGATTTTAAAGTTTGCTTATTTCCGCCAGAGGCGGATCCGCCTTTGGCGGAGATTTTAAATTCTTTAACAAAAGGGTCAAAATATTCTATTTTTCCTCCCTTACGCAAAAGGTCATGAATAATAGGATAGGCAGCTGATTCCCGGGTGTCACCAATGTCTTTTTTATAACTTACGCCCCAGATTAAAATTTTAGAACCATTTATTGCCTTCTTACTTTTATTTAAGGCAAAAATGGTTTTTGTCACCACATAGTGAGGCATTTGTGAATTAATTTGTCCTGCCAGTTCAATAAAGCGAGCGTAAAAACCATATTCTTTTGCTTTCCAGGAAAGATAAAAAGGATCAACTTTTATACAATGACCGCCAATTCCTGGTCCAGGGTAAAAGGGCATAAAACCATAAGGTTTTGTTTTAGCGGCTTTAATAACCTCCCAAATATCAATTTTCATTTTATCACAAAGAAGGGCCAGTTCATCAATCATTGAAATATTAACAACTCTAAAAATATTTTCTAAAAGTTTAGTCATTTCAGCTATTTCTGGAGAAGAAACAATAACTGTTTTGTTAATAAATGATTTATAAAGCAAACTAGCTAATTCACTGCCTTGAGGAGTAATACCGCCAATAACCTTGGGAATATTTTTAACAGTGTATTTTTTGTTTCCTGGATCAATTCTTTCAGGTGAGAAAACAAGAAAAAAGTCTTGGCCAATTTTTAGACCAGACTTTTCTAATATTGGGAGAACAACTTCTCTGGTTGTTCCAGGATAGGTAGTGCTTTCTAAAATAATTAACTGATTTTTTTTAATAAATTTAGAAATTGTTTTAGCGCTATTTTCCAAAGCAGAAATATTAGGCTGTTGGTGTTTATCCAAGGGAGTGGGTACGCAAATGATAATGACATTAACTTTGTTTAAGATTTTTTTATCAGTAGTAGCTGATAATTTTCTTTTTTTAACTACTTTTTCTAAATCAGACGAGGAAATATCTTTGATATAGGATTGACCCTTGTTAACTTTTCCCACTTTACCTTTGTCTGAATCCAATCCCAATACTGAAAAGCCTTTTTCTGCAAAGCCAACGGCCAAGGGCAAACCCACATAACCAAGTCCGATAACAGCGATTTTAGCCTTTTTGTTTTTAATTAAATTTTTTAAATCAGTCATATTTTTAATTTGTTTATTTATTAAATTATGATATCATATAGTTATGATAAATTCAAGGTTAGAAAAAGTTTTTCTTAATATAATTAAGATAGGGGTAGTACTGATTTTATTCTTACCTTTGTTGGTTTATCGTCCCGTTCTTTATCCATATGTTTTTTCAAAAATTTTAAGTTTTCAGGTTATAGTGGAAATTATTTTTGTCTTTTGGCTGTTTTTATTTTTGTACGCGAAAGATAGGGGAAAATACAGGCTTTACCCTGTTAAATCCTGCAAAGCAGGTTCGCCTATGGCGAAATTTAACAGGGCAGGTTGGAAAAATCCATTAGTCATTGCCCTAACAGCATTTATGGGCATTTTATTTTTGACTTCTTTGATAGGTGTAGATTTTGCAAAGAGTTTTTGGAGTACGCAAGAAAGAATGACAGGAGTTATTACTTTATTACATTTTTATGCTTTCTTTATTATTTTAATTAGTATTTTGAAGAGTAAAAAAGACTGGCAAAATGTTATTTGGTTAAGTTTAGTTTGTTCTGTTTTAGTTGGCGTTTATGGCATAGGACAAAAATTTGGTTTAGAATTTTTATTGAAAGACAGCGCAACAAGAATGAGCGCGACTTTGGGTAATCCTGATTTTTTAGGCGTTTATGCAATGGTTCATATATTTTTGGCTGGATTTCTGTTGCATGCGAATAGCGCGTCTTCGCACTCGTCACTTCGCTCCTCTCACTCCGACAATGCGAATGCGCCCATGCGAATTTTTAAAAAGAGACGGTTTATTCAAGTTTTAATTGGCTTGCTTTTACTTTTTAACTTAAGTGTTTTGTTTTTAACTGGTACGCGCGGCGCTTTTGTCGGTTTTGGCGCAAGTATTATATTTGGCTTAATTTATTTTATTTTTTCAAGACATTTTAGAAGAAGAGGAAGAATTTTAAGTTTAATTTTACTTTTGATAATTGTTGGCAGTAGTTCATTTATTTATTTTAATAAAAACCAAGAATGGATGAAAAAAGCGCCGATAGTTATTCGACGTTTAACAAGTATTAGTTTAGAGAGTAATAAAGCTAGATTAGTTTCCTGGCAAATCGGCTTACAAGGATTTAAACAAAAACCTATTTTTGGTTATGGCTGGGAAAATTATGATATTGTTTTTAATAAAAATTATAATCCTTGGTATTTAAGAACAGGAGATGCAGTCACTTGGTTTGACCGTTCTCACAATCAAGTTATAGATATTTTGGCATTAACAGGTATATTTGGTATTTTGTCTTATTTGGCAATATTTGGCGCGGTTTTTTGGCTATTACGAAGAAAAGCGACACCAATTACGAATGACACACGAATGACGCGAATAGGATTGGTTATTCTGGCTTTAATGTTTTTGGCGTATTTTATTCAAAATCTTTTTGTGTTTGATACCCCAGCTCCATTGATTGTTTTTTATTTTTCCTTAGCATTAGTATATTTCGTAACCCAATGCGATACTAATATACTAATGCATGCGAATAATACGAATGAAAAACAATCAACAATCAACAATCAACAATCAACAATTAGTCGTTTTCCATTACCGGTTTTAATTCTTTTAATTATAATTTTTCTGCCTTGGGCAATGTACAAGTTTAATATTGAGCCATTTCAACAAAGTAGATTAGGAATTAAAGCCATCCATACTTCAAATGTTGATTTAAAATCAGGCCTTTATTGGTATGAACAAGCATTGACAAAGCCTTGTTTTACCAATCCTGAAGTTAGAGTATATTTAGCGAAAACAGTATCTGAACAATATTCTAAAATTAATGAAGAAACTACTTTATTAGAATTAAACCTTATTGCTGAGGCAACTGAAATGGCCATTGCGGAGTATAAGAAGAGCGTTCAAGAACATCCTTTAAATGCTCGTCATTGGTTGTATTTAGGCCAGTTATATAGCTTAGGAGTGGGGTATGAAAAGGAATATATTCAAAAAGCTGATGAAGCTTTGCATAAAGCTTTGGAATTATCACCAAAACGCCAGCAAGTATATTTTGAATTAGCCAGAGTACAGCTTTTCTTGCAAGAATATGAAAAAGCGATTGAACTTTTAAAACAAGCTGTTATTCTTGACCCAGAGGTTAGAGCATCGCGTCAAAATTTAGAAAAGGTTTTAAAAACATTAAAAGAACAAAATCCAGAGTTAGTTAAAGAAACACAACAATTTTTAAAAGAGATTCAGTAGGTAATGTTTTTAAAAAAGATTTGCGCAATATTTGGTTTAATAGTAAAATATTAGAGAAATTAAAAAAACAAGATAAAAAAAAGATTTTATGTATAATTCAGAAAAAAGAGAACAAAAAGTTTTAAAATTTTGGCAAGAGAATAAAATTTTTGAGAAATCTATTCGAGACGAAAATTCCCCAAAATTTGTTTTTTATGAGGGTCCGCCAACAGCTAATGGAGAACCTGGCATTCATCACGTTGAAGCAAGAGCTTTTAAAGATATTATTTGTCGTTATAAAAATATGAAAGGTTTTAGGGTTATAAGAAAAGCTGGGTGGGATACTCATGGTTTGCCGGTAGAAATTCAAGTGGAAGGATTATTAAAATTAAAAGACAAAAAAGAGATTGAAAATTATGGTATTTCTAAATTTAATAAAAAATGTAAAGAATCTGTTTGGAAATACAAAAAAGATTGGGAAGAAATAACAAAAAGAATTGGTTATTGGCTAAACATGGAAAATCCTTATATTACTTATGAAAATGATTATATTGAGAGTGTTTGGTGGATTTTAAAACAAATATGGGACAAAGGTTTATTATTTCAGGATTATAAGATTATTCCTTTTTGTCCGCGTTGTGGAACAACTCTTTCCAGTCATGAATTAGCCCAGGGATATAAGAGAATAAAAGAAGAGTCTGTTTATGTTAAATTTGAAATAAAAGGAGAAAAAAATACTTATTTGCTAGTTTGGACAACTACTCCTTGGACATTGCCGGGAAATGTAGCCATTGCTATTAATCCTAGTTTTACTTATGTCAAAGTAAAAATGAATAATGAATTTTATATTTTGGCAAAAGAAAGAATCTCTGTATTAGAAAAGGAAGAATATGAGATTATTCAAGAAATTCCAGGAGAAAAATTAAAAGGAATAGAATACAAATCATTATATGAAATAGCTGATGCTGATGAAAAAAAGAAAAAAGCTTATCAAGTTTTACCAGCTAATTTTGTTACTTTAGAAGACGGGACTGGCTTAGTTCATATTGCCCCGGCTTTTGGAGAAGAAGACTATCAATTATTTAAGGACCAAAAAGATGATTTTGCTTTTTTAATTACCGTGGACAAAGAGGGTAACATGAAAACACCAGGTTATCAATGGGATAAAATGTTTATTAAAAAGGCAGACCCTTTAATTATGGATGATTTAAGACAAAGAAATCTTTTGTTTAAAAAAGAATTATATGAACATGATTATCCGTTTTGTTGGCGCTGCGACACTCCTTTAATATATTATGCTCAATCTTCTTGGTTTATTAAGATGACGGCAGTAAAAGATAAATTAATAGAGAATAATGAGAAAATTAATTGGGTTCCGTCTAATTTAAAACAAGGACGCTTTGGTGATTGGATAAAAGAAGTAAAAGATTGGAATCTTTCCAGGGAAAGATATTGGGGAACGCCTTTGCCAATTTGGCAATGTCAAAACAAAGATTGTTCTCATCAACAAATAATAGGTTCTATTAAAGAATTAAAAGATATTGGCAAACAAGAAATTGATGATTTACACCGTCCTTATATTGATGAAATAATTTTTAAATGCGAGAAGTGCGGAAAAAAGATGAAAAGAGTTTCAGAAGTTATTGATTGTTGGTTTGATTCAGGAGCAATGCCTTTTGCTCAGCAGCATTATCCTTTTGAAAATAAAGAATTAATAGATAAGAATATTTTTTATCCTGCTGATTTTATTTGTGAAGGACTTGATCAAACTAGAGGATGGTTTTATACGCTTTTAGCCATTTCTACTTTATTGGACAAGGGCGCTTCTTATAAAAATGTAGTTGTGACAGGCATGGTTTTGGATGAAAAAGGAAAAAAGATGTCAAAATCAAAAGGTAATATTGTCGTTCCTGAACAAGCAATTGGTAAATTTGGAGCAGATTGCATACGACTTTATTTTTATACTGTTAATCAAGTTGACCAACCTAAAAGATTTTCTTTTAAAGATATTCAAGATTTTTATAGAAAATTCTTTCTAACTCTGGAAAATTGTCTTAGTTTTTTTGAAATATATGCTAATGACGGCTTTAAGACAGATATAGATGTTAGTAACTTAGACAATAATTTAGATAAATGGATTATATCACGACTAAATACTTTAAATAAAAAGGTAAGTGAAAACTTAGAAAATTACGATATTGTTTCAGGAGCAAGGCTATTTTTGAAATTTGTTGATGATTTGTCTAATTGGTATATTAGACGCTCTAGAAAAAGATTTCAAAAACCAAAAACGTTAGAGGAAAAAGAAAAAGTATGTTCAGTTTTACGTTATGTTTTTATGGAATTATCTAAATTATTAGCTCCTTTTGCTCCTTTTATAAGTGAACATATTTATCAAGCATTAAAAGGCAAAAAAGACCTATTAAGCGTTCATTTAAATGATTATCCAAAATATAATGGGGAATTAATCAATAAAGAATTGGAAGACAATATGGTTCTAGTAAGAGAAATAGTTGCCCTTGTTTTAGCCGAAAGGGTTAAAGCGGGCATTAAAGTAAGGCAACCGCTCGCTTCGCTCAAAATCAAAAATCAAAAATCAAAAATCAAAATTAATGAAGAATTGCTAAATATTCTTAAAGAAGAGGTAAATGTTAAAGAAGTAGCAATTGATCCTGATTTAAAAACAGATATTGATTTGGATATTACTTTAACAGAAGAGCTTAAAAAAGAAGGGCAAATAAGAGAAATTGCGCGCAAGATTCAGCAAATGAGAAAAGAATTTGGCACAGAACCAAAAGACAAGGTTGAAATAGGTTATAAAAAAGATAGCGACATAGGCGTTTTTTTAAAAGAGAATAAGCCTTTAATTGAGAAAGATGCGTTTGTAAATATTGTTGAAATGGAAGAAGAAGACTCTTCTTTTAAAAACCAAAAGAATATAAAGATAGATGACAAAGAAAGTGTCTTATTTTTAAAAGTGATTGATTAATTTGTTAATCCAGAATTTAACGTATTATTAAATAAAAATAGGCGAACGAAACGTCTATTTTTTTATTTTAAAAATTATTTAAAATTTAAATTTTTTATCAAGATAATTTTTAATATATTCAAATAATTCCCCCAGTTTATCCCTTTCATTTATAGGAACAAAAGGACGCAAATCCAAGATAAAATCTTTTTTTGAAAAGTTTTTGAGAGTTTTTAAAATATTATTTTTATTTAATTTTAAATTATAATATTTTAATTTTTTATTTATCAGTTTGTTGTCTATATCAGCGTTTTGATTTAAAAGATACCATATGTCATAAATGTCTCTTCCTTTTGTTATTTTTCTGGTTAATAATGCTCTGATTTTTTCAGCAAGAATTTCGTTTTTTGATAAATTATATATATAAGAAGTAAAAAGAATTGGATAATTCGTATTAATAATTGATTTTTCGGGTTCTAATATTTTTTCTCTAAACGAAAAGTCAAGATTAATATATGTTTCATTGGAAAACAAAATAGATTTTGATTTTAATAAGAAAGTTTTTCCTATAAGTGTTTTTCTTGGTTTAAAGGTTATTGTTTCTTTTTTTTCTATTTTTTTAAAGAGTGTTGATATAAATTTATTAAATGTTTTTTCTCCCATCTCAACCGTAAAATCAAGATCTTTAGAAAAGCGGGGAGAACCATAGATTAAACGTAAAGCGGTCCCACCTTTAAAAAATATATTTTGACTTTCTTTTTCTGAGTAAAATTCATTTAAAAAGAATAATTGTAAATATTCTCTTAATATTACTGATTCATTAATTTTATATTTTTTAGATAAAATATGTACTTGTTCTTTTGTTATCATACATTTAAATATGTTTTTAATGTTTTAATAATTTTTTGAAATTGTTTTGTTTTAGGATATTTATTTAAGTATTTTTTTAATCTTGAAATTTTTATATTGGTAAAATCGCATTCATCGATATTTATTTTTTTATATCCTTTAGAGGATAAATACAATTGATCTAAAAGTGCTTTTTCAGGATAAGCGATAATAAAATCGTCTTTTTTTTCATATCCCCAAAATAAATTTTTTTGTATATGTGTATAAGTAAATATTTTATTTTGAAAATATTTTTTACCTGATTTTCTGTTTGTTGCGCTAGAAATCTCATAAGGAAATTGAGAAAGTATTCCATAAAAATTTAAAGCGCTCTCAAAAGATATATAAGATGAATTATAAATAAAATTAGCAATACTAAAATCTTTAATATTTTTTCCTTTTAGTAAATATTTATTTTTTCCTATTCTTAATAAAATTCCAGCATTAATTAGTTTTTTGATAATATTAAACAATGTGCTTTGTTTTTTTATATCTAAAATATCTTTTAGCGTTTTAGTATAAAACAGTAAAAAACCAGAATTATATATTTTTTTTGCGATAGTCGCTAAGTTATATGTTTCCATATACTCTATATATTATAGAGTATAAGGGAACATGTCAATATCTATTATTGTGGATAACTTTACAAAAATTTATTTGTAAAATCAATTCTTAAAATAGTTATTTATTGTTTTATTTATTGGTTTGTTGTATTATATAATTATGATAAAAAATAAAAAAAATTATAAAATTTTAGTTACTGGCGGAGCTGGTTTTATTGGTTCTCATATAGTAGATAGATTAATAGGTGAGGGACATAAAGTATTTGTTATTGATAATTTATCAACCGGTAAAAAGGAAAATTTAAATCCAAAAGTAAAATTCTATAAAGCAGATATTCAAAGTTCAAAGATATCCCAAATTTTTAATAAAGAAAAACCAAATATTATTTTTCATTTAGCGGCTCAGATTGATGTTCGTAAATCAGTTGAAGATCCAATAGCTGACGCTAAAATGAATATCCTTGGCAGTTTAAATTTAATTCAAAATTTTAATCGCATAAATTCAACTCCTAAATTAAAAAAATCAGCTAAATTCATCTTTTCTTCTACTGGAGGCGCGATTTATGGCGATACTAATGTTATTCCTACTCCAGAAACTCATATTGAATTACCCCTTTCACCATATGGCATTGCTAAATTAACAATTGAAAAGTATTTAAATTACTATTTTAAAATATTTGGGTTACCATTTATTGCCTTAAGATATGGGAATGTTTATGGTCCTAGACAAAATTCAAAAGGAGATGCAGGAGTAATTGCTATCTTTTGTGATAAAATACTTCAGAATAAATTTACCCCGCACCGAACTTGTTCTGGTGCGGGGCAACCAATTATAAATGGAGATGGCAAACAAACTAGAGACTATGTTTTTGTTAAAGACGTGGTTGAGGCAAATATGACTGTATTTAAAAGAAATATAACAGGAGTATTTAATATTGGGACATCTAAACAAACAAGCGTTAATACTATTTTTAGAAAAATCCAGAAATTTATTAAATCAGATTACAAAGAAAAACATGGTCCAGGCCTGGCTGGTGAACAAAGAAAAAGCTGTCTTAGTTATAAAAAAGCTAAGAAAACATTTAATTGGGAACCTAAATATAGTTTGGAAAAAGGTTTAGAACAAACCGTGGAGTGGTTTAAACAAAATAATTAAAAACTATGAAAGACCATAACAAACGAAATCTTTCTTTGGGATTAATTCTTATTATAGTCATCCTTATTGGTATTTGGCTGTTATTTTTTCAAGAATTTAACAAACCTGTTTCTGTTGAACAGGTTAAAGTAGAATTAGAGGAAGAGATTAAACAAGAATTAATTTTGGTTATTAATAATAGTGAAGAAGATGTAAGAACATATGTATCTGAATTTAATCAAGGAATAACTGCTTTTGATTTATTAAAGAATAAAGCAGAAGAATTAGATTTAACCTTGGAAACAAAAACTTACGATATAGGAGTTTTAATTGAAACCATTGGAGACAAGAAAAACGGGGATGATGGAAAATACTGGCTATATTATATCAACAATGAAATGCCCATGGTTGCGGCTGATAAAAAAGAATTAAGCCCTGGAGATAAAGTTGAATTTAAATTTGAAGAATTTGTTTTTTAATCTATGTTAAAAAAAGAAAACCTTTTAAGGTTTGGTATAGCAATAATTTTTGTTTTGATTGGTATTAGTTTAAGGCTTTTACCTCATCCGCCTAATTTTACGCCTGTGGCGGCTATTGCTTTGTTTGGCGCAGTTTATCTTTCAAGAAAAATAGCCTTTATTCTGCCTTTAATAATCATGTTTATTTCTGATATATTTATTGGAGCCTACGAACCCAAGTTAATGATTTTTGTTTATGGCAGTTTTGTTTTATGCGTAGGTTTGGGGCTTTGGTTAAAAAAATATAATAAAGTGTCAGTAGCTTTAGGCGGTTCTATTTTATCGGCTTTAATATTTTTCTTTTTAACGAATTTCGCTGTCTGGGTATTTACTCCGTGGTATGCCAAAACATTTTCAGGAATAATCCAATGTTATTTAATGGCATTACCCTTCTTTAAAAATACTTTGCTGGGAAATTTCTTTTATGTGACTGTCTTTTTTGGGGCTTATGAATTAGTAAAAATATTAATTAGAAAAAAGGCTCAAGCAAAATATATAAGTGTTTTTGAAAAAATATAGAAACAAGATTTAAAAAGAACTGCTTATTTATCAGCAGTTCTTTATTTAAAATTAAAAACAATTCTCTTAATTAAGCTTTGGCAAAAGAGATTTTTAATTCGGTGCCCATTGCATTGGCAATTTTAATTAAAGTGTCAGTGGTTGGAGATCTTTTTCCGGATTCAATTTGTGCCAAGGCACTTTGAGATGTTTGTGCTTTTTTAGCCAATTGAACTTGAGTTAATTTGTGTTTTTTCCGTAAAGCAACAATTTCAGCAGCAATTACTAATCGTTCAGCTTCTTTATCAACCCTATAATAGACATTAGGATCTCTCTTAGCTTTTTCAATAATATATTTTTTGAAATTGGTATTAGGGTGACTTTTAATAAAATCTTTAAATTGATTTTTTACTTTGGACATATTTATAAAATTAATTTATTTATAGTGGGATAAATATTCTTCCATATATTCTATTGCTTTTTTAATTTCCGTTTTTGGGGTTTTACTGGTTTTTTTTATAAAAGCATGTAAAAGTATTATCCTTTGATTGATTATCATAAAATAGAGTATACGATGAGAGCCTTGGTTGATTTCAACTTTTAATTCCCGTAACTTTCCCTTAATTTGACGTGAATATGGTTCTCGGCGGAATGCCTGTAATGTAGCTAAGTTATGTAAATAAGCCAAGATTTTATCTTCTGTTGTTTCTGTTTGTTTCTTTAGATATTCCGCAATAGGGCATTTTCCATTTGGTTTTTCGTAAAATTTAATAGTAAATTGTAATTCCATAGATAATAATATACCGAATTAGACATAATGTCAAGTTTTATAACTGTGGATAACTTGACTTATTAAATAAATTGTTCTTATCTGGATATTTTAAAAAAGTTTGGGAACTCGGTTCCCAAATAAATGTTTATTTGTCTGCTTGATGTTTTATTATTTTTAGTTTTTGTTGTGTATATGAACGAATTTTAGGACTAGGTATTCTTTCAATCCATGCTTTTGCTTTTTTAAAACTGAAAGTTTTTGGGAAATGCAATTCTGGAAAATTTGCGAATTGCTTTTTTTTATGTCCAGCAAGATATAAACAATCAATCAGGGCTTTTTCTGGCTCGGCTATTAGAAAATCGCTTTTATCTTTGTACCATCCGAATCCGTCAAAAAAACCAGGCGTTATTTGATGAACGGAAAATGTTCCCAATTTAGTGATAATTGTTCTTGTATGCGTAATTGACGCTATGGTTGTCACTTGGGGGATTTGTTCAATTATATCGTAAAGATGCAAAGCGCTTATAAATGATAAATAAGCTTGATGCCGTGGAAATAAAAAAGGAATAATACTATAGGGGCTTAATGGTTTGTTTATTACCTCAGCCCAAATTCCTTGATAAATTTTTAAAATCACTCCTTGTTTTTGTAGGTAATTAAGAGACTGCGTCGTGGTTGATAAAGATTTTTCTGAGATAGCTGATAATTCGGCTGTGGTAAATATCGGTCTGTTTATTTTTTTGATAAAATATAAAATAGATTTTTTCCCCATGTTATTTTTTTAATTCCTCTATAAAATTAATTACTTTTAATTTAATTTCATCCCAAACAAGAGGCGAGTTATATATTTTTTGGTCTTCTTTTAAAAGATAAGAAACAACAGTATCTTTAAATTGTTCAAAACTGATTTCAAAAGCATTTTCACGCGCTTTTTTTATATTTTCTAGATTTGGTTTAATTTTTTCTTTATCGGACGATTCAATCTGAGAGATTAAAATATATATGTCAAAAGCGTCTCTCGCTTGAGTTATTTTTCTTGCGGCCAAAGCGTCTAATTTTTGCGAAATCGCAGAAATAATATTGTAGTGTGGGATTAACACTGGAGCCAATTTATATTCACGCAAGATAGCATTTGATACGGTTTCAATTTTGATATTATTTTTAAATTCTCTGCGAGAAAATTCAATTTTTGTGAAAAAATTTTCATTTTGGGGCGTAATTAGATGAATTTTAAATCTTTGAGTAGTTTGGGTTTGTTTTGCTTTTGCGATATCCGGAGGGACGATTTTATCTATGCCAAAAGGTTTAAGGTTATTTTGGAAAGGAATTGATTTTAGTATCTGCATAACTTTATCTCGCAAAGCATCAACTTGAATAATACGCGCGTTTAAGTCTACGTCTTCAGAATAACGGAAACTGTTATAAAAAAAACGCAAATTTACCCCTCCTTTAAGAGCGTAATAAGACGGGTTTATTTTTTTCCCCAACCATCTTAAAAATTCCAGATGGAAAATTTCCCTTAACTGTAATGGGTTGTATTTGTTCATTGATATATGTATTATAATTTAGTTATAACTAAATTGCAAGACATTTTTAACGTTGATTAGGCAAAAATATCCTAAAACTTTTATAGTTATTTTTGAACGGAGTTGAAAACTCAGAGTATTTTTTCTTGGATAAATATTTTTGCGATATTTTTGGCGTCGTCAATACCTCTATGATGTGTGCCGTCAAGCGGAATTTTGCACATTTGAAGGGCCTTTTTCATTCCTATTGGTTTTTTTAAGTTTTTTATTTCTGCAAATTTATGTTTTATGCTATAATGGGTTTGAAATGGATATATAATGTTATGTAACTCGCAATCTTTTGTTAATTGTTTTTTGTCATAATATCCCCAAGAGCAAAAGATTATGTCTGAGATGTTATGCTTACTTTTTCTTTGTACCCATTGAATAAATTTTTTAAAAGCAATCGGGAATATTTCCGCATTATTAATATCTTTTTGGTTAATACTGGTTAGATCTTTACAAAATTCAGATAATTTAGAATTTTTTATTGGCTTTATAAATGTCTGATATTCTCCAATAATTTTATAGTCATTATTAACAAGAACAGCGCCTATTTCTATTATTTCCATATTGTTTTTATCGCGATGATTTTCCCAGCAAGTTGCTTCTAAATCAATTATTAAATACATTTTTATGTTTTTGAGTCTAATTACATATTTATTGTTATGGTAATTATGTGAGATGATTATGGTAATATTATACCATAGAAATAAATTCTAAGTAAGTTGTTTTTGTTTATGAATAATTATTCTTGTTTTAATATGGTTTTTATAGTAAACTTAGAACAATGAAATTAAAAACCTTAAAAACAATTAAGAATTTAAAAAACAAAAGAGTTTTGGTCAGAGTTGGTTTTGATTGTCCAACTAAAAATGGGCGAGTGGTTGATGATTCAAGAATCCAGCAAGCTTTGTTAACAATTGAATATTTAGCTAAGCACAAGGCTAAAGTAATTTTAATTACTCATTTAGGAAGACCATTTAAAAATCAAAAATCAAAAATCAAAAATCAAAATTATAGTTTAAAACCAATTTATAAATATTTAAAGTCCGAGATTCAGAGTTTAAAGTTTGTAGACGATTGCATTGGGCCTAAAGTTGAAAAAGTGGTTAAACAAATGAAGCCGGGCGAAGTTGTTTTATTAGAAAATCTTCGCTTTTATCCTCAAGAACAAGAAAATGATTTAAGATTTGCTAAAAAGTTAGCTGATTTAGCAGATATATATGTTAATGAAGCTTTTTCAAATTCTCATCGTTTGCACTCTTCAATGCAAGCGATTACTAAGTATTTACCATCTTATGCTGGTTTTGCTTTAGAAAAAGAAATTAAATATTTATCTCAATTTTTATTAAAACCAAAACATCCTTTAATTGTTATAATTGGTGGAAAAAAAATTACCACCAAGTTAAATGCTATTAAAAATTTATTAAAATTAGCTGATCAAGTTTTAATTGGCGGGGCAGTGGCCAGTAATTTTTTCAAAGCGAGTGGGTATAAGATAGGAAAATCCTTTTTTGAACCAAAAATGATTAAAACAGTTCAGGGGTTGTTAAAGAATAAAAAGATTATTTTACCTTTTGATGTTAAGGTTTCCGCCAAAGGCGGATCCGCCTCGGGCGGAAAAACACAAAAAAGAAGTTTAAATTTGAATATAGGAGAGTTGAATAATTTATCTAATAATTTTGAGATTTTAGATATTGGCCCAGGAACTACAAAGATGTTTGAAAAATATATTAAAAGTGCTAAGATGATAATCTGGAATGGACCAATGGGATATTTTGAAGATAAGGTTTTTTCTCAGGGAACTAAAGCAATTACTGCAGCAGTTTTTAACAACAATAAAGCAAAAATCATAATTGGCGGAGGCGAAACAATCGCTGCTTTAAAAAAGTTTAAAGTTTATAGTTTAAGGTTTAAGGTTAGAGACAAAAACAGAGTTTTTGTTTCTACTGGCGGAGGAGCAATGCTTGAGTTTTTATCAGGAAAAGAATTACCTGGCATTAAACCATTATTAATTAATAATAAAAAATAAAAAAATGAATAATCACATACCTAAAATTAAAAAAGTGGATGCTCGTGAAATATTAGATTCGCGAGGGGATCCTACCCTTGAAATTAAAATAACTTTAGATAATGGTTTGCAGGCAAAAGCGGCTGTTCCTTCAGGCGCTTCTACTGGAAAACACGAAGCCTTAGAGCTTAGGGATAATGATCTTACGCGTTACGCGCGTAAAGGCGTATTAAAGGCCTGTCGTAATATAGAAAAAATAATTTCTTCAGCCATTATTGGCCAAGAGCCTGATCCTAAGATAATTGACAGAATGATGATTAAGATAGACGGGACCAAGAATAAAAGTCAGTTAGGAGCCAATGCAATTTTAGGGGTTTCCTTGGCAATAGCCAGAGCCGCTGCTTTAGTTAAGAACATTCCTTTATACAGGTATATTAGAGAAAAATACGAACTAACAAATATTAAGGCTGAATATTCTTTGCCCACGCCAATGTTTAATGTTATTAATGGAGGAAAACATTCTGATTCAGGCCTGGATGTCCAAGAATTTATGGTTATTCCTGCTGGAAAAACAAGTTTTAAAAGAAAAGTACGAATAGGTGCGGAAATTTTCAGCGCTTTAAGAGAAACTTTAAAAAATCGCGGCTTGGGTTTTGCCGTCGGTGATGAAGGAGGTTTTGCCCCTAAACTTAAAAAAACAGAAAAAGTTTTTGACCTTTTAGTAACCATTACTGAATTTATCCAGCATCACTTAGGCACAGAGACGTTTTTTGGTTTGGATGTAGCCGCTTCTGTTTTTCATGACGATGAAACAAATAAATATATTTTTGAAAAGAAAAAGCGCAGCGGAGATGACATGCTCAAACTTTATTACAAATGGTTTAAGAGTTATCCTTTAATTTTAATTGAAGACCCTTTTGACGAGGATGATTGGGATATGTGGCCAAAATTAACAGAAAAACTTACTGCCTTAGGTTCAAAATTAATTGTTGGTGATGATATTTTTAGCACCAATGTTGAGCGCTTTCAAAAGGGAATTGATTTAAAAGCATGTAATTCTATTTTGATTAAATTAAATCAAATAGGGACATTAACAGAAACAATTGATTGTATTAATTTGGCCCGCAAACATAATTACAAAGTTGTTATTTCTCATCGTTCAGGTGAAACTAACGATGATTTTATTGCTGATTTAGCTGTTGCGGTTAATGCTGATTTTATTAAGGCCGGCGCACCAAATAGAGGTGAAAGAGTGGCAAAATACAATCGTTTAATGGAAATAGAAGAAGAATTATTCCATATTCCTCAGTGGCCGGAAAGAAAATAATATATATTTTTATGGCTAAAATTAAACAAATTTTTGCCTCTGAGATTTTAGATTCACGAGGCGAACCAACAATTAAAACAAACATAGTTTTAGATAATGGTTTGAAGGCTCAGGCTACAGTTCCAGTTGGAGCGTCTAAAGGAAGGCATGAAGCAATGGATTTACGCGACCATGATGCTTTACGTTACAATGGGCAGGGCGTTTTGAAAGCATGCAAAAATATTCAGGACATCATTACTCCAGCATTAATTGGTGTAGATATTTCGGAACAAACAAAAATAGACGAAATTCTGATTGGTTTAGATGCTACGCCCAATAAATTTAATTTAGGAGCTAATGCGCTTTTAAGCGTATCTTTTGCTTGTTGTCGGGTTGGCGCCATAGATAGTAATTTACCTTTATATAAATACATTAGAGAGAAGTACAATACAAGAGATTTTGTTGGCTACAAATTGCCAATACCTATGTTTAATATGATTAATGGAGGCAAACATTCGGATAATAGATTTGAAATTCAGGAATTTAATGTTATCCCTTTTAATGATTTACCTTTTAGAGAAAAATTTCGCGCTGGTGTGGAAATTTTTCATTTACTTAAGAATACTATTAAAACTAAACATGGTTATTTTGCTACAGTCGGAGATCAGGGTGGTTTTACTCCAAGCATTGTCCAAAATAAAGAAGCCATGGATTTACTTCAAGAAGCTGTTAATAATTCTTCTTATAAATTAGGAGAAGAGATTTTATTTGGACTTGATGTTGCGGCCGACGGGTTTTATGATATACAGAAACGTAAATATATTATTGAGAAAAAGGAAAATACTGCTGGAGATATGATTGACTTATATAAAGACTGGATTAATAAATATCCCTTGGCTGTTATTGAAGATGGTTTAGCCCAGGATTCTTGGTTACAATGGAAAGAGCTAAAAAAAATTCTTTTGGGCATTAACCCAGAGTTTTTAATTGTTGGTGATAATTTATTTACTACAAATATAACTCTTCTTGAAAAAGGCATACTGAATGATTCTGCTAATACTATTTCTATTAAAGCCAATCAAATCGGCACTTTAAATGAAACAATTAAATGTATTAATTTTGCTCGTAGAGCTGGATACAAGATTATCATTTCTCATCGTTCAGGTGAAACTAACGATGATTTTATTGCTGATTTAGCTGTTGCGGTTAATGCTGATTTTATTAAGGCCGGCGCGCCAAATAGAGGTGAAAGAGTGGCAAAATACAATCGTTTAATGGAAATAGAAGAAGAACTTAAGAATTAGAACATTAGAACATTTTTAAAAATCAAAAATAAAAAATCAAAATGGAAAATTTAGGTATCAAAAATTTTCAAAGAAAATTTTTGATGATTGTATTTTATTTAATTTTTAACATTTTTATCTGTCATTTTGATATTTGATATTTACATTTTACATTTATATATATGGAGCAAAAATCTGTTAATAAAATTCAACAAGTTATTTTGGTAATATTAGACGGGTGGGGAATTGCTCCTCCTAGCAAGGGTAATGCTGTTGATTTGGCCCAGACGCCATTTTTTGATTCTTTACTTAAGAGGTATTCACATACTCAGCTTTGCGCTCATGGACAACGCGTTGGATTACCAAAAGATCAACCAGGTAATTCTGAAGCGGGTCATTTAAGCTTAGGAGCTGGCCGGGTTGTTAAAGATGACGCAGTATATATTACTGAGGCCATTAAAGACGGAACTTTTTTTAAAAATCCAGCTTTTCTTGAAGGAATTCTGCATTTAAAAAAGAATAAATCAAAAGTTCATTTAATGGGTTTGGTTACAGAAGAAACCAGTGCTCATTCTTCACCTGAACACTGGTTAGCTATGATTAGATTTTTAGACGAACAAGGAGTTAAAAAAGTTTTTCTTCATCTTTTTACTGATGGTCGCGACTCATCCCAGCATGGAGCAATTCAGATTTTACAAAGATTTAAAAAAGAAGTAAAAAATAATCATCAACAGTTTAATAATAGGATTAAAGTTGAAATTGCCAGTATTGTTGGTCGTTTTTATGCCATGGACCGCACCAAACAATGGGAAAGAGTTGAAAATGCCTATAACCTGCTCACCCTGGCCAAGGGCGAGCAGGCTAGTAGCGGAGATGATGCGATTACCCAGGCTTATAATCGAAAACAAACAGATGAATTTATTAGTCCAACTGTTATTATTGATGATAAGAAAAAACCAATAGCCTTGATTAATGACAATGATCTGGTTATTTTTATGAATCTTCGTTCAGACAGGGCTCGGGAATTAACCAAGTCTTTTGTTCAAAAAGACTTTAATAAGAAAAATCCAGGGTCGTTTAGGAGAGAAAGATGGCCTCAAAATCTATTTTTTATTGCCTTGACTGATTTTGGTCCTGATTTGGACAGCATTAGAACGGCTTATCCTTCACGGGAAATAAAAAACAGTTTGCCAGTAGTTCTTGACGGGATTCAGCAGTTTTACATTACAGAGACGGAAAAATATGCTCATATTACTTTTTTCTTTAATGGGGGTTATGACCATCCAGTGGCTGGGGAGCAAAGAGTGCAAATTCCTTCGGTTAATGTAAGGAGTTATGATTTAGCCCCACAAATGAGCGCTAATAAAATTTGTAAAAGAGTTTTGCAAGAAATTCATGAAGAAAAGCCGGATTTTATCATGATTAATTTTTGCAATCCAGATATGCTTGGGCATACTGGAAATTTACAAGCGACTATTCAAGGAATAGAATATCTTGATAAAAAATTGGCTGAATTAATCAAGGTTGCTAAAAAAGAAAAATACCTTATTATTATTACCGCAGATCATGGCAATGCTGAAGAAATGATTAATTTAAAAACAGGAGAAGTTAAAACAACACATACGATTAATCCAGTTCCTTTCATTTTAATTACCCAAAAAGATAAAAAGTTTAAATTAAAAAAAGGTGGTAAATTGGCTGACGTTGCTCCTACTATTTTAGATTTAATGCAAATTAAAAAGCCTAAAGAAATGACAAGGGATAGTCTCATTATAACATGAGAACATTGGAACATGAAAATATTAAATAACAAATAACAAATAACAAATTACAAACAAATTCAAAATTCTAAATTCCAAATACTAAACGTTTTGTTCGCCCCGCTTCGCTTGGCGGGGCCGGGAAATTTTGGTGCTTGAGATTTAGATATTGTTTATTATTTGGTGCTTGAGATTTGTAATTTCAAAATGTTAATATGAATCAAAAATCTGTTAATAAAATCCAACCCGTAATTTTAATAATATTGGATGGTTTTGGTATAGCCCCACCTAGTCAGGGCAATGCAGTTGCTTTAGCTAAAAAACCGATTTTTGATAAATTAACCATGTTTTATCCAACTATGACTCTTCAGGCTTCTGGGGAAGCAGTTGGTTTATCATGGGGTGAACCAGGCAATTCAGAGGTTGGTCATTTAAGTTTAGGTTCGGGAAAAATAGTTTGGCAAAATTTAGCCAGAATTACTCAAACAATTACTGAAGGAGGTTTTTTTGACAACCAAGCTTTTTTAAAGGCAATTGCTCATACCAAGAAAAACAACTCAACATTGCATTTAATGGGTCTGGTTTCTAATGGTTCAGTTCATTCTTTAAATGATCACTTGTATGCTTTATTAGAAATTCTTGCTAAAAATGAGTTAAAAGATGTGGCTATCCATGCCTTTTTAGACGGGCGAGATACACCTCGCGATAGCGGCCGAGGTTTTATCAGTGACTTACAGCAAAGAATTCAAGATATTGGAGTTGGTCAAATCGCTACTTTATCAGGGAGGTTTTGGGCAATGGACAGGGATAATCATTGGGAAAGGATTGAGCAGTCTTATTTAGCAATGACCAAGGGATTAGCTGAAAAAGAGTATAAAGAGCCATTACAAGCCATTGATGATTCTTATAAAAGCGAAGTTTATGATGAAGAATTTAAACCAGTAGTTATTATTAATGAAAAAGGAGAGGCTAGATCTAAAATTAAAGACAATGATGCAGTTATCTTTTTTAATTTTCGTTCAGATAGAGCCAGGGAAATAACAAAAGCTTTTGTTTCAGAAGATTTTAAAGGATTTAA
>JAHIMV010000139.1 GCA_018896315.1 Patescibacteria group bacterium
CATAAATTTGTAAATCAGAGCAATAGTAATCTGTTCCACTTGTGATTTGGGATCCGGTAATTTTCCCACCAGAATATCTCTTGCTGTATCAATTCTTCTTTTAGTAACGGTATCCAACATATTTTATCTCCTTTATGCTGCAAAAGTATTTAGAGGAACATAATCTCTGATATATTCAACAACCGGGTCTTTCCATCCGTCTAATTCTTTTAAATCTTTTATATTAAATCTTGGGTTAGTAGCAAGGCTGGCGAATTCTTTAGAATCAATAATTTTTCTTAATTCTGTATCTAAAATATAGGCCTTTATAAATTCTCTGATGATATAGATGAACTTATTTTCTGGATGGTATATAGAAATAAATTTATCAACTTCTTCTTCCAGAAGTTCATCTTTGGTTTTAAATTTCTTTATCTTGCCAAATATTTTCTCCAAAATTTCCCGCAAACTCAGCCGGCGATCAAGTTTTAAAGATTTCCTCAATTTATCTAGATCGAAGTAATCTTCCGGTTTATTAAAAATAGCTTGCTTTATATGCTCCTCCGCTTCATTAAATCTACCCTCTTCTATCTTTCGTTTTATATAATCATCAGCTTTGACTGTTTCCTCAAATCTTTCAAACAACTTTCTATCAATTTTCATTCCTTCAGGACCAATCGTGGTTTCTGCAATGCCTTTTATCGGATCAGGGATAAAACTCTCATAATCTTTTGGGACGGTGGGCGGAGGGTCTCCATTTCCATCTTTACCAGTTCCCGGTGGTAATGGGATTACTTCATCGTAATTAAATTTCTCTTCAAAATATTCGCAGACCGCAAAAAAATCAAAAAGTTTGAAATTTTTCTTCTGAGCAGTAGTTTTTTCTATATCGCTTAATTCATTTTTTTCTTTATGCACAAACTCATAATTACGCGTTCCTCTGCCTTTCATTTGAACAAAGTAGGAGGGTGAAAATATGGGTCTCATCAAACATAAATTTAAAATATCTTCACAATCATATCCGGTGGTCATCATCCCAACAGTAACACATACTCTCGTTTTACTGGACTTATAGCCTTCTTTAAAGGAGGTATGGCCGTTAAGATTATTATTGGCAAAATTAATGGTCATTTGTTGGGCATCTGTAACATTAGAAGTAATTTGGACTGCAAAATCAGAGTTATATTTGCCCGGATAAATTTTATGAGCAAATTCGTTTAAAATTTGTGTTACTTTAGAGGCGTGCTTCTGACTAACACAAAAAATAATACTTTTTCCAATTTCATCGGTTAGAGGGTCTTTTAAGGCATTTTCAAAGAAGGTTTTGCATAAGGTTATATTGGTTTTTTCCGAGAAAAATTTTCTCTCAAAATCGCTTTGAAAGTAGGTCTTTTCCTCATCTTTGCCTTCTTCATCTTCGATAATTACAGAATATCCCTGTTCTGACAGAAGTTCCGTAGTGATCTCTGTTCTGGCATCTATCACAATGGGATTGACTAGAAAACCATCCCTTACTCCTTCTAAAAGGGTATATCGAAAGGTGGGATTACCCGATTCGCAGCCAAAAGTGATATAGGTATCCAGCAATTGACGCCTTTCTAATTTTCGCGGGTCCTTTTCTGCCAAATCCTTTTCATTAATTTTTTTCAAATAATCTTTGGGTGTTGCGGTGAGCCCTAATTTATAACCAGTAAAATATTCAAATACCGCACGACTGTTACCATTTATAGATCTATGTGCTTCATCGGATATGACTAAATCAAAATCTGTTGGAGAAAATAGATCTTTATATTTATTGTTAAAAAGGAGAGATTGAACTGTAGTAACCACGATTTCTGCTCTTATCCAGTCATCCCTGTTTTCTTTATAAATGACGCTTTTATAATCATTTTTTAAGTATCTTACAAAGTTTTTTTGTGCCTGGTCTTCTAATTCTAATCTATCTACAAGAAAAAGTACTCTTTTGGCATTCCCGGTTCTTAAAAAAAGTTTGATTACGCCTGCAGCTATTAATGTTTTTCCGGTGCCGGTTGCCATTTCGAATAAAAATCTACTTTTTCCTTCTTTTACTGCATCCTGC
>JAHIMV010000140.1 GCA_018896315.1 Patescibacteria group bacterium
CATTAAGCAAGAGAAACTATTGCCTATTCTTACTAATCTTGATGTCATACCCGAGTCCGCGTTGAGGTTGTTAGAGAGTAAATATTTTTTATTGACGTACAAACAAAATTTGGCTTTAGCTTCGGAGGAGATTTATAACCAATATCGTAAATTAAAACAAGAAGGCGATGAAATTCAATTAGCAGGGTTTATTGAAAAGATAAAAAGTCAAATAGAAAGTTTGATCTCCAATAAACCACAAAATCCAGAAATTTCTAAACAAGAACATTATCAGGACTTAGTCCAAGCAGTTTATCCTAATCACGCTGATAATTGGACCAATTATGAAAATAATGAGAGTTGCCCGGATCATTCTGGAGATTTAGAGAAGTTTGAAATCAAAGATGTTTATGAGATTGATTTGCGGGAAGGGGTGGAGATGGAAATGAAACCGGGACAAGAGAAGGATGAGACAGGACTGACTCGGTTGGAGAAGCCGATTGCGGAAATTCAGCAGAAGTTTGCGAAAGTTGAGTTTGATAAGGGAAAAATGTTTGAAATTTTGGATAAGGATATTGATGAGAAAATTGCTGAATGTCAAAATAAAGAAGTATTTAAAACTCGGGAAGAAAAGATTTATGGCCTGCTTTTGGAAGGGCTGGCTGGTAGACAAAATCCAGAAGATCTTAAAGAAATTCTAATTGGTTATCAGTTTGCAGAATTTGAAGATATTAAGGCCTATCTTGAGGGCACACGAGCCCAGACAGAGCAGGCAAAAAATCCTGATTACGCTTATTTGTTAGAACTGCGGGAATTCTTTGCAGACCACTTGAAAGAAGTAGAACGAAGAATAGCAAGCGAAGCTCAAAATAATCAAGAAATTTCAGAATTGTTACCTGCATATTATCAAGAAAAGAAAAATTCAGAACAAAAAAGAATAGCTCAAGAAAAATTAGACAAAGCCCAGATTAGTAAATTAGGTTTAACAGAGGGATTTCTAACGCAACTCGGAAGGACTCTAAAAGGCAAAACTGGAAAAGATTATAGTTTAGAGCAAATTAAAAGAATAGCGCATTTGTACGAGACCTTTTCTGGGGGTTTCGAACAAAAACGGACAACCTCTGCTAAAAAAAGAACAAAGGCCTTTTATGGCCAACTTCGTTCGCAAAGAGAAAAGAGCTTTAAGGCCTTGCAGGATATTGTTGGCCAAGAGATTGAGCCAGAGAATATTCACCTTGGCGAATTGAATTTACAGGAATTATTACAAGCAAGAGAATCTTTTTCAGAACAGGGTGAATATGATGAAGAACTATTTTCGCGCTATTTAGTCCAGGCATTTCAATCAGTATTTGAAGATGAGTTATCTATTATTGATCAGGAATTAGCTAAATATCAGCCAAAAGAAGAAGAGAAGCGAGATAAAAAACAAAAGCAATTAGAATGTTTTATTACGAAAAATCATACTTCTGCTCATGCTCGAGGTGTTGGCGGAGTTTGCGTAGCAGGTGATAATCCAATGAAAGCAAAAAAGGCGGGTAGACCAGACGAGGAATGCCAGTGGAATTTACCTAATTATTTTCAAATGGTCTTGCGGGATAAAGAAACTAAAATTTGCCAAGGATTAATTTTACTGCGTCATTATGAAGATCAGGGCAAAAAGATTTTAACAGCGGCTTTTGATCCTTCCAGCACTTATCTCTACGCTGTGGATGAACGACAACTTTTCAATAGTTTACTGGGGCAATTAGAAACTTTTGCAAAAGATAATGATATTGATATAATTGCTGTTTCTCAAAATAAGGCCATGAGAACTAATCGAACTGGCGGGGAATTTGAACGAGCCATGGAAACGGCGATTAGAAAAGCTAATCAAAATTTTTCATTATCCAAAGAAGAAACTTTTTCATTTGATCCAGAATATAAACAAAAAGATTTGGATGTTGTTTGGGTGAAATAATTATCCGCTGGCTCCATCCCAAAGGTCCCAACGGGATCCCTTCGGGAGATCTCCCAAGGGGATCGCATAGTGACCATTGGGATAGTTCCGACCTCAAGGGAGGGCTGCCTGCCACGCACACTGCGGGGTGGAGCTAAATTGCAAGCTAAGATTTTGAAAATGAGCATGTGGATAATTTGCCATTAGAGTTATTTAATAATTTGTGATATAATTTAGGTAATCGAAAACAAAAATTTTCAACCTTATCATCTTGATTTTTTGTTCTCTTACCACCGTATTTAATCAACTAAATTTATTTTTTATTGACAACAATATGGCCAATGAAAAAAAATTAAAACAAAAAGAAATCACCTGCCAAGATGTGGCGGATTATTTTTTGGCTTTTGCTAATGAAACCGAAGACCCCATAACCAATCTAAAACTGCAAAAATTAGTTTATTACGCGCAGGCCTGGCATTTGGCTAATTATTCTAAACCCCTATTTGACGCTGATTTTGAGGCTTGGGTGCATGGTCCTGTTATACCCAGCTTGTATTTTTCTTATCAGAAATATGGACCCTCACTAATTGAATCAGATTTTAAAATGGAAGATGTTAAAAAAAGATTCACGCCGGAGGCAGCGAAGTTTTTGCGAGAGGTTGCTAAAATTTATATGCCATACGGGGCTTACCATCTTGAGCGGATGACGCATCAGGAAGATCCTTGGAACAATGCCAGAGGGCACTGCGAGCCCGATGAAAAATGCGAGAGCATAATTCCTAAAGATTCAATGAAGAAGTATTATGGCGAAAAAATCAAAATTTAAACAGAGCAAATTAGAACAAAAAAGTGAATATATAAAACCGAGCAGTATTGAGGGCGATGATAAAATATCATTTAATTTCCGGCGCATGCGAAGCGATGGGGATAAATTTAAATATTGGGCTTAATGGTCAAAAAGTGTTGGTAAAATAGTTAGCTTTATTGTAAGATTAGATGATAAACCATTTAATTTGTAAACTCATTGACAATTATGACTATTCAACTAAAAAAAACGCTGTCCTAAATGTAAAAATGTTAGCCC
>JAHIMV010000012.1 GCA_018896315.1 Patescibacteria group bacterium
ATGAATATTGAAATCATTCGTCATTCAACTAGTCATTTAATGGCTGCGGCTGTTTTAGATTTGTTTCCCCAAGCCAAATTTGGCATTGGTCCTGTTATTGAAAATGGTTTTTATTATGATTTTGATTTGAATGAAAGCCTAACCCCTCAAGACATGCAGAAAATTGAAAAAAAGATGAGGCAATTGGCAAAAAAGAATTTAAAATTTCTTAAAAAAGAAATAACCATTGACCAAGCCATAAAACTTTTTCAAAAATTAAAACAACCTTATAAAGTAGAACTCTTAAAAGAAATACAAAAGCACGGAACAACAAAGACATTAGAACATGAGAACCCCAGTAGTAGAACGCTTCGCGTTCACTACGGGGCAGGCATTGGAACATTAGAACATAAAAAAATTCACCCTGTTAAATCCTGCGAAACAAGTTCGCCTACGGCGAAATTTAACAGGGTAAATAAAGTAACTATTTATGAGTTAGGTAATTTTGTTGACCTTTGTCGTGGTCCACATGTCAGCTCCACTGGACAATTAAATGCTTATAAATTAAATAAAATTGCCGGGGCTTATTGGCGAGGTAATGAAAAAAATAAAATGCTTCAGAGGATTTATGGCCTGGCTTTTTCCCAGCAAAAAGAATTAGATGACTTTTTAAAACTTCAAGAACAAGCTGAAAAAAGAGATCATCGAAAATTAGGCCGAGAATTAGACTTATTTCAAATCAATGAAGATGTTGGTCCAGGGCTAATTCTTTGGCATCCCAAAGGAGCTACTTTAAAAAGAACCATTGAGAATTATGTTTTAGATGAATATATTAAAAATGGCTATCAAATAGTTAGCACGCCTCATTTAGCTAAATTAAACCTTTGGCAGACATCTGGTCATGATGATTTTTACGGAGAAAATATGTTTCCAGTTATGCATATGAAAGAAATGAATAAAGAAGAAACGGAAGATTATCAAGTAAAGCCAATGAATTGTCCATTTCATATTGCTATTTATCAAAATGCAATTAAAAGTTACCGTGATCTTCCTTTACGTTATACAGAATTGGGTACGGTCTACCGTTATGAAAAATCAGGAGTTTTACATGGCTTAACCCGGGTTAGAGGATTTACTCAAGACGATGCCCATATTTTCTGTCCTCTTGAACAGCTTGATAAAGAAATAGAAACTACAGTTAAATTTGCCATAAAAATATTAAAAACTTTTGGCTTTAAAGAATATGATATTTGTCTTTCCACTCAGCCGAAAAAATTTGTCGGCACTCAAGCTAATTGGAAAAAATCAACCAGCGCTTTGGAAAAAGCTTTGAAAAAATTAAAAATCAAATATGAAATTGATCCAGCTGGTGGTGTTTTTTACGGACCAAAAATTGATATTAAAATAAAAGATAGTTTTGGTCGGGATTGGCAATGCACCACCATTCAAGTTGATTTTAATTTACCGGAAAAATTTGACGTCACCTATATTGATAATAAAGGGAAGAAACAACAACCGATTATGATTCATCGAGCTCTTTTAGGCTCGTTAGAAAGATTTCTAGGGGTTTTAATTGAACATTATGCTGGAGATTTTCCTGTTTGGCTCTCCCCTATTCAAGTTTATTTAACTCCGGTTGGGAAGGCTCATGTTTCAGCCACCAAAAAATTATCTCAGGAATTAGAACAATTAGGAATTAAAACAGCAGTTGATATTCTTAATGAAACTATTTCTTATAAGGTAAGAAAAGCGGAAAAACAAAAAATACCCTATATCTTAGTTATTGGAGACAAAGAAGCTAAAGAAAAAATCTTAAACGTAAGAATGAAAGGAAATGTGGTTAAAAAAATGACAAAAAAACAATTTATAGATAAAATTCTGAAAGAGATTAAAGAAAAAAAATAATTTGAGAAAAAATTTTATGATTAAAATCAAAAACGAAGAATTGATCCAAGAACTTATTGGTAAAACAAAAGATTTTCCAAAATATACCACTCAATTAATAAATTTAGCTAATCAAAACGCTCAAGGCACAAGACCTCGAGTAGTCGGGCAACTATCAGAATTAATTAATGAATGCCCTGAAAAAACTTATCAAGGATGGAAAAAATGGTATCTTTCAAAATATCCTAACACTATCAAAAATGCGACAGAAAAAATCAATGAAATGATGGATAACCTTAAAGAGGCTATAAAATCAATTGATAAATCAATAATTAAAAAATGGGTTGAAGATTTGGTCTTAGAGAAAACTTTTATTGGCCTAAAATTTCAGGCGGCAATTCTGAAAAAAATTGCCTTAATAAAAAATACCAATTATAGATTAGCTGGCCCGAAAGAAGAATCACAAGGTATCGACGGTTTTATTGGCAATATCCCGATTTCGATCAAACCAATGACTTATAAAACAAAGGATGCCTTAAGAGAGGAGATCAAAACTAAAATTATTTATTATAGTAAAACTAAATCTGGTTTAGAAATAGATGCAGATACCGTCTTAAAATAAGAACCTGGCTTCGCCAGAACCTTGAAATTAAATTCTATCATATAGAAATTAAAGTATTTTAATTATAAAAACAATGATAACAAGTCATAAAATTATAATTGGCGATTCACGTAATATGGCCGCTGTCCCAGACAAATCGGTTCATCTTAGTATTACCTCGCCACCTTATTGGCAAATCAAAGATTACAAAAATGAAAATCAGATTGGATTTAATGATACATATGAAGAGTATATTGATAATTTAAATAAGGTCTGGTCAGAATGCTACCGAGTTTTACATCCCGGATGCCGATTATGTATAAATATCGGTGATCAATTTGCCAGGGCTGTTACTTACGGCAGATATAAAGTCATACCGATTAGAACAGAGATTATAAAATTCTGTGAGTCAATTGGCTTTGATTATATGGGAGCGATTATTTGGCAAAAAAAAACAACAATGAACACTACTGGCGGCGCTTCAGTAATGGGTTCCTTTCCCTATCCACGTAATGGTATTATTGAAATCGACTATGAATTCATTCTCCTGTTCAAAAAATTAGGAAAATCACCAAATAATGTATCTGCAAAAAACAAAAAACAATCAGAAATGACAAAAGAAGAATGGAGAAAATATTTCACGGGTCATTGGAATTTTGCTGGCGAAAAACAAAACAACGGTCACATTGCGATGTTCCCGGAAGAATTACCAAAAAGATTAATAAAAATGTTTAGTTTTGTTGGTGAAACCATTTTAGATCCCTTTTTAGGCAGCGGAACCACTACAAAAATAGCTAAAGATTTAAAGAGGAATTCTATCGGCTATGAAATTAACGAAGACTATCTGCCAATAATTAAAACAAAAGTCGGTATTTCAAAAAAATCTCTATTTGATAAAGATTGTGAATTTGAGATTCTACGTCAAAAAATAAAAAAAATACTACCTAAAATCACCACAACCAAGAAAAGATCTTCTAAAAAATCTTTAATAAATAATCGAATTAACAATCCAGATTACTGGAAATCTTTAAAAGAAAAAAATCGAGTTAAAGTATCTATGTAGTTTATAAGGTAAGAAAGGCAGAAAAACAAAAAATACCCTATTACGAGCGAAGCGAGTAACAAGGTTCTGAGGAGTGAAGCGACGAGGGTTCTTATATCTTAGTTATTGGAGACAAAGAAGCTAAAGAAAAAATCTTAAACGTAAGAATGAAAGGAAATATAATTAAAAAAATGGCCAAAAAACAATTTATAGATAAAATTCTGAAAGAGATTGAAGAGAAAAAATAAGAACCTGCTCACTACGTTCGCAGAACCTTGAAATTAAAAAACATTTTAATTATAAGAACCTCTCCTCGCTTTCCGCCAGGGGCGGACAAGCTGTTCGTCGAGAACCTTGAAATTAACCCCCACACCTTTTGTCATTTATTTAAGATGTATTATAAATAATTTTGTTTTAATTTTTGATAATATTCAAAAGGTGTGGGGGTTAAAAAACATTTTAATTATAAATAATAATAAAAAATTATGGAAAAAACAACAAAATTATTCATTTTGGGACTAGTCTTTGGGCTTTTTATTTTACCTGGAATAAGAGTCATGGCGCAA
>JAHIMV010000141.1 GCA_018896315.1 Patescibacteria group bacterium
ACAAAAAAAATGTAAATATAATTTTAACAAAGATGTCCTATTATATCCGCCAATATAACAACTTAACCCAAACACTTACGAGAGAGAGAGAGAGAGAGAGAGAGAGAGACACGGGCTAGTCCAAAATTTAACAACAACTACGGATTTTATTATCCCTAATTTATAATTTTAGGGATGTTTTTTTATTTAGATTTAAAAGTATGAAATTTATTAAAAAAATTATCAAATTTATTAATCGTTTAATTAAGTCTGTAGATAAATTTTTTAGAAAAGGGAAAAACCGAGAACAGCCCAATGAACCTAAAGAGAAAAAAGAGGACATATCCTCCGAAGCTTTAGCAAAGGAGGAAAAAAAGGAACAAGAACGTGGTAAGCCCTTTCCTTACTAAATCAAATTCTTAAAGTTTGGATGAAAATATTACTCCTTTCAAACTTCAAGGTTCTTACGAAGTAAGGTTCTTATAAAGGTCGGAATAATTAAATAACTCAACTTAGCAATGTGGCAAAATATTGATTTGTTTAATTGTTAAGTTGTTAAATTGAATTTTATGGCTGTTGAAAAATCAATGGCTAGCTCAAGCTTGGTAGAAGTGATAGACCGCATTCTTGACAAGGGTATTGTTATTGACGCATGGGTAAGAGTATCTTTAGTCGGTATTGAACTTTTAGCAATTGAAGCCAGAATTGTGATTGCTTCTGTGGAAACTTGGTTAAAGTATGCAGAAGCTGTTGGTCTTACTGCCAAAGCATAGTAGCTAGCTGAATCTAAAAAGGTATTTAGGGCGCCCTTTAGAAGTTTTCAGAAGTCTTTCCTGTAAATTAAAAGCCTTCTGAAGAGAAAAAGTCTCAAAATATCTAAAGCGCGCTTTAAATCATCCAAATATTATGAACAACAATGGACGTCAACAAGTTAAAGATTTAGTAGAAAGTATCATAACCTCATATGATACAAGATTAAAAATAATTAAACAGATTATTAAAAATACTCATCAAACCCTTGAGGAGTTTAGAAAGAAGCGGGAGGGTTTATCTAAAAAGCTTCAGGATGTATTAGCTGGAGCCGAGAATTTACG
Source organism: Patescibacteria group bacterium (assembly GCA_018896315.1). Classification (GTDB taxonomy): domain Bacteria; phylum Patescibacteriota; class Patescibacteriia; order UBA2591; family UBA6264; genus JAHIMV01. The sequence goes on from JAHIMV010000141.1 coordinate 1,074, forward strand.
AAGAAAAGATTTTGACATCATGATGGGTGAGGTCTTAGCAGTCCAGGCTGAGAAAGAGGATAATATAAAGGAAATGTTAGTTGGTTTTCAAAAAGAAGAGGAACAAATTGTTGAAAAATTAAAAAGCTTGTCCCAAAAGGAAAGTATAAGCATAAAAGATTTTAAGAAAACATTAGCTAGTATTAAAAATACTCAGGAAGTAAGAGAAAAAAATGTGAGTGAAAAAGTAACTTTAGAAATAGAAAAGATGCGGCAAGAAATCGGAGACATGTTAGCTGGTATTAAAAAAGAGCGAGAAAAGATGGGTATTATTTAAAAAAATTAAAAATAATTTATATGGCAAAAGGATTTATTAAAATTAAATGCGGATATTGTCAGGGCAGTGGCAAGGATCCGTTTGAGACCCCCTCAAAGCTTTCTAATTGCCAGGTTTGCCAGGGCAGAGGAGAAGTACTAGTTAAGCAACCATATGAAACATGCTCTGCTTGCAAAGGCAATGGCAGGGCTTTTCATCAACGTTTAACCTGCAGTGTTTGTAATGGACGAGGAGTAGTACCAAAAATTTCAGGAAGAGAAAGAAAAGATGGAGAAGATATTACTGGTCTTCCTAAAATTACTGCCTACGGACTTAAAGAGTACAAAGCAAAAAAATAATAAAACTCCCTATAAGTTTATAAAAAAATGGGAATTAAAGGTCATTTAACTAATAATTAATTATCTTAACCAATTAAATATATGTCTTACGCAGATGAAATGAAAAATTTAGTAGGAGATATCAAATCCTCTCACCGAGATAGAACAGCTGACGTTAAAAATCTTTTTTCAGAAACACAGGAACTTTTAGAAGCCGACAGAAAAGAACTTCAAGAAATGGCCAAGGAGTTAAAGGACTTTTTGGCTAAAAGTGAAAATGCAAGAATGACAGATTTTCGATCCATGATAAAGGGTATTCAGGATAGAGTAGAAGAGATTGAAGCCGACTCTCGAAAACTACTGGCTCAGTTTGATAAAGAAATGGCCGAAATGAGTAAAGATCTTAAAGCGTTCCTGGCCAAAGGTGAGAACGAGCGGATGGCTGATTTCAGAGTTATGGCAAAGGATATTCAGGCCAGAATTACCGAAATTTTCCGTGACACAAAAGGGTTACTGGGCGAGTATAAAGAAGAACGAAAAAGAGCGGCTGGTTATTGGGCATCCTTGGGAGGTAAAATCAAGGAAGATGAACAAGCTATTTCTACAGCAGCAAAACCTGCAGCAAAACCAAAACCAAAAGCGAAAAAGAGAGCACCAAGCAAAAAGAAAAAGAAATAACGCGATACCAATCTACGAATGCGTACGAATGATACGAATTTGTAGTCAGTTCAGATTTAATTTCCGCTGGCCTTTCTACTTATTCCTGTGTTCGTATATTCGTAACCGAAATTCATAGATTCGTAATTCGTAGTTGAATTTCGGAAAGGTCGAAGAAAATAACCATCAATTGTTAGCGCTACACAGTTACCGTTAACTATTAATTGTTAAACATATGCCTTATTTATCTTTAGAAGAAGAACAAGCTATTATTGAACCCCGCCCAATGGCTGGTTTTGTAGAGACACCATTTGTTAAAAGGTTATGCGATCGAGCCCTTGATTATATTAATGCCGGTTTCCCTGTTCATTTAAGAGGAGCTACTGGAACAGGTAAAACCACCTTAGCATTACATCTGGCGCATAAAATTGGTCGACCAGCAGTACTTATTCATGGAGACGAAGAATATTCTACTTCTGATTTAATCGGAGGAGAGCATGGCTATCGCTACAAGTATCTTAGAGACAATTTTATCTCCAGTGTATTAAAAAAGGAAGAAACCATGCATAAATCATGGTCAGATAATCGTTTGACTATCGCTTGTAAATATGGATTCACTTTAATATATGATGAATTTACCCGTTCCAGGCCTGAGGCAAATAATACGCTCCTTTCTATTCTTCAGGAAGGAGTTTTAGATTTACCAATAGCGAGAAATAGCGAAGATGCATCTTATTATCTTAAGGTTCACCCTCAATTCACAGCTATTTTTTCATCTAACCCAGAAGAATATGCTGGCACACAAAGAGCTCAGGATGCTTTGCGCGACAGAATGATCACTCTGGATTTAACCCATTTTGATCGTCCTACCGAGATTATGATAACCATGTCTAAATCAGGCATTTCTAAGCGTGAAGCTCAGAAAATTGTTGATCTTGTAAGAGCATTAAGAGAATCAGGTAAGTGTGAGTTTTCTCCAACGATTCGCGCCTGTATTATGCTGGCTAAATCTCTTAAAAGCAATGATACAAAAGTGTCACGTAAAGATCCTGTTTTTAATGAAATGGCCCAGGATATTCTGGCTTCAGCCACCAGCAGGTTGGGATCAAAAAATTATCATCAAAAGACAAGGAATTTAGTCGGGGAATTAATCAAAAAGTATTGTTAGGTTGATTAATTCTATCTTATTATTATTAATTTAAGTATATATGTCTAAGTTAAGCAGTAGTCTTCCTGGTGTCCATGATGTGAGTAGTTTAGAAACGATTGGCAGACGCTCTATTCCTCATTCTGCTAAATCTGCTTTTTTATCCTTATTTATGCATCAGAATCGCAAAGATGGATTAATTACGGAAAAGCAAAGATTAGAGAAAAAAAGAAAACAAATTGATCAAAAATTGGCAGTAATTAAAAAAGAAATGAATAGATTGTTCCAAATAGCCCAGAAACAGGAAAAAAACAATCCAGAACCAGTTCAAAAAAATAAAGCCGGGAAGACGGTTATATCTTATTAGTTAATCTCAAAACCATGACAGGAACCGAACAACAAGTTTTGGAAGTTATTTGGGATTGGGGAGGAGAGGCAGGACTTGATACAATAGCCAGGGAGGCAAAAATTAGCATTAATTATACCCGGCTTATTTGTAACAGTCTTGCAAGGCACGACTATATAGATTTTTTACATTCAAATTTTGCTAAGCTAAAGGATAAAGGGAAGATAGAAGCAGCCAGGAGGAAAGTAAATACTTCTCCAAAAAAAATTATTGTTTCTGAAACACAGGTTGTAGATGCATCATATGGAAACAAAAATAAAAAATTAATTATTGGCTACTAAAATCGCGAATTCAATAAATCGCGAATTTGCACGCCGGCTAAAGGCTGGTCTCTGCCAAAGGACGGACACGGCGCCTCCGGCGGAAATTTCACGAATCACACTAAGCGTGACGAATAAATATTAGTAAGATTAGTGGTAGATTCATGTTGATTCGTGATTAAAAGGTCGAAATTAACCCTTCGGCAAAGTTCAGGGTTAATGCTGAGCTAAGCCGAAGCATTAAAGAATAAAATCCCTGAACTCCCGTCAAGGCGGGATGGTGCGGGGGAAAATGAATTAAAAATATGTCAGAAATTATTGCTTTATTTGGAACTTTACAAATGCAAATCATCGTAATTATGATAGGAGTCGATGTTGTTTTGGGAATTATCGCTGCTATCGTTAGGAAAGATTTTCTCTTTAGGAAACTAGCTAACTTTATGAAAGGACCGATTTTGGCTTATGTTTTAGGTTTTGCAGTGGTTAAAATGGTAGGACAAGCTTTACCCAAGTTAGCTTATATTGTGCCAGTAGTATTTGTTTTAATCGTAATTGCCCTTTTAGCTTCAATCCTTAGAAATTTAGGAAAGATTGGATTGCCTTTGCCGAGTGTTTTAAAGAAATAAAAAAGCAGATAGTTGACCTCGGGCTAATCACCGAACAGGTATGGATGAAAAAGGAAAATATATTTATTGCATAATTAATGCAAATAGAGACTACAACCCACCCGCCACCCTCCCGTTTGCCGAAAGCAAACGGGCTTCTAAGAGCTTTGGGTATATTGGAATAAACAATCGAGAAGTTAAACTCGTTCCTTGCAAAGATATAGCGGCAGTAGTTTCCAACACCCCAATTATTAACTTTGATCGTTTAAATAAAGAGGAATTAACAAAATATGTTGTTATCCACCAAAAAGTGAATGAGGTGGTAACGGGAGAATACGATGTGGTTCCGATGACTTTTGGGATTATTGCACCTAACCTTAATGAAGTACTGCGTATTTTAGAAAAAGCCTATCTTCAATTCAAAACGGCTTTGAGAAATACAGCCGGCAAAACAGAATTTGCGGTTCAAGTATGGTGGGACCCTAAAAAACTTCTTGAAGAATTAGCTAACACGAATCCAGAAATCCAGAGATTAAAACAGGAGATGTCTTTAAGGGGAAGTATCTTAGGGATGCCAATTAAATTGAAGGTAGGAAAATTGATAGCCCAAAAAATAGAAACCCAAAGACAAGCTTATATCAAAGATATCCAGTCCAGCTTAAGAAATTTGGCTTATGATTTTACCCTCAATAAACTGATTGATGAGAATATGATAGCTAACCTCTCTTTCTTAATAGAAAAAGCCAAAGAACCCGAGCTTGATAGAATGATGCAGGAACTTGGAAAAAAATATGAAGGAAAATTAAGATTCAAGTACATTGGCCCAATGCCTCCTTACAGTTTTGTAAATATTAATTTGAGTATTGATAATTTTAGATTGGTTGATGAAACAAGGAGACTATTAGGACTAGATAAAGAAGCTACTTTCAATGAGGTTCAGAAAGCTTATCATACGCTTGCCCATCAATATCATCCTGATAAAGGAGGAGACAAGAAGAAGATGAAAGAAATAAACCAAGCCTATAGTATTTTGAAAAGTTACTGTCAAAGCTCTGCTGAACTTACTGGAAGAGAGTTTGACCCTAATCAAAAATATTCTTTTAGAGAAAACGACATTAAAAAATCAATATTAATCCACTAAACTAATATGATCGTAGGTTTAATTATTATAATCATCGGGGTTGTATTTTTACTTCAAAACCTCGGATATATTTCTGAGGGTGCTTGGAGTATTATCTGGCCGGCAATAATAATTGTGATTGGACTGGGTTTAATATTTAAAAGAAGAGATCACGGGTTTTGGTGGGAAGAAAAATTTGGTTGGGGCAAAAAAGAGATTAAAAAAGAATAAGCTTTTTTCAAGGTCGAAAATTACATAATTCCCAATAATTTATAGATACAAGAAATATGCCCGAAAAAGGTAAACCCCAAACTAGAATAAATTCAGTTCCCCAGAAGAAGAGCAAAGCTCCCTTCGGGGCGCAGCAGGGCAAGTATCTTTATTGCATTATTAAAGAAAAGAATCCTAAAAAGTTTGATATTTTAGGACAAGAAGGAAAAAAGGTTTATACTATTCATAAAGGAAATTTAGCCATGGCTGTCAGTGATACATCAAAAGAGGAATATCCCTTTATAAAAGAACATCTGACTTGTCATCAAAAAGTTATTGAAGAAATAATGAAAAAAGGATATGATGTTTTGCCGGTTCGTTTTGACATAATAACAAAAAACAAAAGGGATATTGAAGAAAAGATATTAAAATTAAAAAGAAAAGAACTTTTAGAAACATTTCCAATAGTAGAGGGAAGGATAGAACTAGGTCTTAGGGCATTTTGGAAGGATATGCCTAGCATTTTTCAGGAAATAGTCAAAGAAAATCCAATAATCCAGCAGGCAAAAAAAGTGGCTCAGAAAAATCCCTTCCAAATGAAAATTGCCAGCGTAGGAGAGTTGATTCAAAAGGCGCTTGATGTCAAAAGAGAAAAGGAAGCCCAAAAGATTCTCGGCCCATTAAAGAAATTAGCGGTGGATTTTAAAGAAAGAGAACTTTTGAGACACAGCGAGCCAATGAAAGATTCAATGATTTTAAGCAGTGCCTTCTTGGTGTCAAAAGAAAAGGAAGAAGAATTCGACAAAAAAGTTGAGGCTTTCACTAAAGAATACGGCGAGAGAATGAAATTTATTTATATGGGCCCTATTCCTCCTTTCAATTTTGTAGAATTACATTTAACTTTATGACCCCGTTAGAAAACTCGCCCCGTTAGAAAGCTCACTTCACAAACTTTAAAGATTACATTAGTTTATTATAAGCAACAATTATAACTTTCTAACGGGGCTCGCTTCACAAAATTCATCTTTATTACAAGTTTAATATAACCAACATATATAATTTTCTAACGGGGTGAAATGGCTCTTAATAAACTTTATAAAAAGAATTTACAGTTTATTCTCTTTGGCGGAAAGGGCGGAGTAGGTAAGACAACTATGGCTGCAGCTTCAGCTATCCGATTTGCTAAAAAAAGAGGAAAAACTTTAATTTTTACTACTGATCCAGCACCTTCTCTAGCAGATAGTTTTGAGCAAAGCCTTTCAAACGAGCCACAAGCCATAAAAGGAGTCAAAAATCTTTACGGAATGGAGATTGACGCTAAGAAAGTTCTTGAGGAATTTAAAGAAGAATATGGTGAAGAGATTTTAGATATTTTGCAAAAAGGAACTTACCTGTCCGACAAAGAAAATGAAGAGGTATTTTCTTTAGATATACCTGGACTTGACGAAATAATGGGACTAAAGAAAATCATTGATTTTATGGAAAGTGAAGAATACGATCTCTATATCGTGGATACTGCGCCAACCGGCCATACTTTAAGACTTTTAGCCCTGCCTGAACTTTTGGATGACTGGATTAAATTTTTAGCCCGGACCCGCTGGCGTTATCGCTACATGGTAAAACGCTTTTCCGGAAAAGAAAAAATAGAAAAAGCCGACGAGTTTCTTCTGGAAATGAAAAAAACAGTTAAAAGAGTAAGAAACTTACTCCAGGACTCTGACAGAACCGAATTTATAATCATTACCATTCCTGAAGCAATGGCAGTGCATGAAACCGAAGATTTAGTAAATGACCTTCAAAAATTTAAAATCCCTTGTTCTCACATTGTTATTAATAACATTTTTCCAAAAAATAAGTGCCAATTCTGTCAGTCCAGAAGAGGAGGACAGGAAAAATATATAAGTCAGATAAAGACTAAATTTAAGGGTTTTGATATTAGCCAAGTTCCCCTTCAATCCAAAGAAATCAGAGGAGTTGAGGAGTTAGATAAATTAACTAAAATATTGTTTTAAAATATGTTAATCATTGATGACTTATTGCTACTACCAATTAAAGGATTTTTTGGGCTTATTAAGAAAATTCATGATATGGCTAAAGAAGAATTAGAGGATACACCAGAAAAACTCAAGAGAGAACTTTTAGACAGCCAGATGCTTTTTGAGACAGACGAGATTTCTGAAAAGGAATATCAAAAAAAAGAGGATGATATTATGGCCAGATTAAATACTCTAAGTAAAACTAAAAAATAATTTAGCAAATAATTAAAAGTCTATGGAAACAAAAGAGATATTAGAAAAAGCAAAAAAAGAATTAATTAGTTTAACTGGATTTAAGTCTCCAGCGGCTATTGGCTTAAAAAAAGAAGGTATTAAATGGATTGCCACTATTGAAATTGTAGAAAAGGTATCTATACCAGAAGGAATGGACATATTGGGAACATATGAGGTGACTATGAGCGATGCAGGTAAAATTCATGGCTATAAACGGATTGGCCTAAGAAAAAGAATGGATACCGGAATTGGTGGGGAAGAGTAGTCAATTAAACAATTAAACAATTTAACAATTTAACAAAAATTAGATTCACTTTGTTTAGTTGTTAAATTGTTATCTTGTTAAGTTGAATTTTATGGGTTTATATCTTTATTGTGTTAAAGAAAAAAATAATTCTGAATTTTCTGAAAAGGGGATTAACGGAGGTAAAATTTTTGTTGTCCCTTACAAAGGATTAGAAGCAATAGTAAGTCAGGTTGATTTAAAAGAATTTAGCTCAAATGAAATTCAGAGAAAGGCCGATAATTTAGGCTGGATTAAAGAAAAGGCTCAACTCCATGAGCAAATAATAGAAGAAGCGATGGGAAAAGAAAAAGGGAAAATTATTCCAGTAATTCCAATGAAATTTGGCACTATTTTTAAGAGCAAGGAAAAATTGGAAGAAACTTTAAAAAAATATTACTCTAAATTTAAAAAAACCTTAGAAAATTTGGCAGGTAAACAAGAATGGGGAGTAAAAATTTACTTAAATCGCAAAATTTTTGAAAAAGAAGTAAAAAAAGTAAGCCATGAGATTCAGAAAAAAGAAGAAGAAATGATTTCAATGCCTGAGGGGGTGGCCTATTTTATGCAAAAACAAATAGATGACGCTGTTAAAAAAGAAGCTGATAAAACGTTTCAAAATTATATTGAAAATTTTTTTAATAACTTGAAAGAGTTCTCTGCGGCCGGAACTAAAGGCAAAATTTTGGAAAAGGAATTAACTGGAAAATCTCTACCGATGACTATGAACGCAATTTTTCTTGTTTCAGAAAAAAAATTAAAAGGTTTTATTAAAGAAATTAATAATTTAAATAAAGAATTCAAAAGCAAAGGGTTTACTTTTGAATACAGCGGCCCTTGGCCTCCCTACAACTTTGTCTGATGACAAAGTTAAATCCGAAGCACGAAATCCGAAATCCTAAACAAATTCCAATGACCAAAATCCAAAATCCAAAAATATTTAGAACATTTGAATTTAGAAATTAGAATTTAGGATTTTATATTATGAAACATCCATTGATTAAAACTTCAGAAACGAGCGCCAAATCTCCTATGGGAAGAGAACCTCTATTATCATCAGAAAGGGTAACTCTTATTGATGCTCTAGATAAAGTTCTGGAGAAAGGAGCAGTAATAAATGGAGATGTAGCTATAAGAATAGCTGATGTAGATCTTATATATTTAGGATTACGAGTACTTCTAACTTCTGTTTCCAGAATAGAAGAAACGTCTGGAAAAAATTGGAGGACGGCTGGAAGTGATTATTATCCTGAAAGAAAACCAAAGAAGGAGGAATTAGAATATTTAGCAAAATTGGAGCAAGAGATAAGGCGGGCTGAGGCAAATATACCAAAGCTTATTGATGCTAAAAATCCCAAGCAGGCAGAGCAGGGGATAGCTAAATTAGTTTTAACCCTTGTTGAGCTTCTAAGAAGATTAATGGAAAAAGAATCTATTCGACGGATGCAAAGAGGATCTCTCTCTAATATAGAAATCCAAAAGTTGGGCATGACTTTTAAGGCATTAGAAAAGAAAATCCAGGAACTAAAAACAGTTTTTGGAATTGAAGATGAGGAATTAAATTTAGATTTAGGGCCTTTAGGCAATTTAATGTAAAGGAGTTTTAAGAATAAATTAAGAACTAATAAATAAAATTATGGCAGATCAAATTACTCACAGCCTAGAGTCAACAAATTTAGCTGATATTTTAGAGCGTGTTTTAGATAAGGGAATTGTTATTGCTGGTGATATTCAAATAAAATTGGCTGATGTTGAACTCTTAACTATTAAGATAAGATTGATGATTGCTTCAGTAGATAAAGCTAAAGAAATGGGTATAAACTGGTGGGAAGCAGACCCTTATTTGAGTACCACGGCCAGAGAAATTGAAGCTGAGAAAGAAAAAGTAAAATTAGAAAAAAGAGTTAAAGGTTTAGAAACTAAACTAGCCTCTAAAACTAAATAGAGAAAACTAATTTTTAAGAAAATAGTTTAAATATAAACTTTATTTTTATGGATAAGAAACAAGTAAAAAAACCAAAAACAGACGCAGAAAAATTAAAAGATCTTAACCCTGTTAAATCCCGCAAAGCGGGAGCGGCCAAGCCGCAATTTAACGGGGTGAATTTAGAAGA
>JAHIMV010000142.1 GCA_018896315.1 Patescibacteria group bacterium
AAAATAAAAAAGAAGCTGAAAAAATCGGCTCTCAAGCTAAAGAGGATATTTTAAATAACCTCTCCCCTATAAAAATCTCTGAAAAATTAGAAAAACATCTTAAGGAAATTAAAAATCTTGATATTCGTAAATAACTACTGATTTATTTTCAAAGGCAGACTTTAAAAATAAACAATCAAATTTTTTATTTTCTAAAAATAAGAGTTTATACTCTTGTTTTTTTATAATCTTTTTCAGTTCTCCACAATCAGAAATAACTTCTATTTCATAATACTTATTTGTTTTTCCTCCTGTTAAAGCGGTTTGAAGGGCGGTAACTTTAAAACCTGTTAAAGGAGTAATAACGGTTCCTATCCTTGGCGGGTGTAAAAGCTTTTTGTTTTTATCTGGTAAACCGTTTAAATACTTTAAAGCATCAAAATTATCTTGAGTTAGCCAATTAGCGTGCACGGCCGGATTGGCAAAAGAATCGGAATGGATATAAAAAATAAAAGTGGGAAGTATTGTTGCTGTTATAAGCAATAAAACAATTAATACGGCTCCCCGTTTTATTTTTTTATTTAACCATTTAAAAACATACCAAACGCCACAAGCGGCATATATGGAAAAAAGAATGGACCCTAAGTAAATAATTCTTATATAATGAAAGCCTAAACTGCTTTTTGTGACCATCGTTAACATAAAATTCAGGATAAAGAAACCAAATAAAGCATGAAATGGCCACAATTTTTTATTTTTCAGCGTCCTTACAACTCCCAATAATCCAAAAATAATCAAAGGGACGCCTAAATATTTTATTAGATTAATTCCTCCATAACCAATTATAGAATCTTTATAAATTATTTTGTCCATTAATAAAGGATTATTGCCTTTTGTTACATAAAAACCAAACATCAGAATTAAAAAAGTTAAAATTCCAACTCCGAACAAATACTTTTTATCCACACCTTTGGTAATTAAACTATAAACTAGGGTGTAGATTATTAACGGTAAAATAAGAGGGGGATAACAAAAAATCGCCGCCAAAGAAGCAATCACAAAAGAAAAGCAAAAATGCTTTTTTTTGTTAAAAATAAATAAAGCAAGAATAAAAAAAGCAAAACCTAAAACAAATGGCTTGAAAAACAAAATCCCTAAAATGCCAACACTACTCCGAACGAATAAAGCAAATATAGTGGCTATAAAAGCCGTCCAAGTATTTAAAAGAGTGGCAATAAAAAAGAAAAATACAATACTAAAAAATATTGCTTGTAAAACAGGTAAAATAAAAAAATCTTTTGGTTGAAGTCCTAACTTTTGAAACAAATAAATTAACCAATGAAATACAGGGCTTCCGTCATAAAAAGATTGGTAATCTTGATAATAAAAAACACTGGGGTGAAAAAAATCTTTGTCTAACGACATAGATATTGTATAATGCTGCCATTCATCCGTATGAAGCGGATAAGAATAAAAATATTCCCCCTGGTGTAGATGCACATGAACTATTCGAGGTAACAATACTACAAAAACAGCAATAATTATTGACACTATAAGTAAAATTGTAGTACGTTTATTTATCATCTAAATTACCACCGGCAGTAATCACCGTTGGCAGGACTGTCCCGCCAAATTAGCGGAGCTTAAAGTACTAAATTTGAAAATTCGGCCTAAAATCCAGAACTGAAGCAGGTTTCCAAGCATCTATTTTTGGGGCCAGACCCCCTTAGAAAATTTATTGTCGGAGCTCGGAGCTCCGATTTCACCGAACATCCCCAAATTAGTCAAATTATATGTTGCAACGTTTAACGTTGCATTTGGGTCAGGCAACTTTCTAACAGGTTCAACCTGTAAGTTCCTAATTCACACTATTCTTATCCCTGTTGTTTTAATCTCGGTCACTAAAGGATCTGCATCAATAAAATTTTCAGGAGCGTAACCAACTGGTTCAATTAAAGAATTAACATTTCTCCTCGCTTTCCACAACCAAGCTTCTGTCTTGTTCCAATTTTTTCTCAACCTGGGAGAAATAATTGCTACATCAATATCGCTGCCAAAATGAGGATTCCCTTTGGCATGGGAGCCGTAAAGATATACCGCTGTCAAGGGAAAATTTTCTTTTTTCAAGACCTCAATATATTGTTTAACTATTTTTTTTGCTTTTTCTTTTGACATAAAAATTTATATAATCTTTTAATCTCTTTCAGGTACTCTTCTGTATATTTCCTATCGCAAGATTGATAAAACTCAAATTTAATATCTGGATATCTCGTTCTGATATTAAAACGATTAACTTCATCAAGTAAATCTAATTGATTTTTATTTAATTTCAATTTTGTAGTTTCAGTTAAATACAAAAGGTTGTGAGTATATGGAGCCTGCTTTTTTGTTTTCTGCACTACTAAAGCTTTTAAAATTTTTTCTAAAACTATATGGCCATAAAACAAACAATCTGAATATCTTTTGATTTTAAACAATCCCAACATTGTTTTGTAGTCATGTTGACTTGTTTTAAGCCAATAATTTACTGTTTGTTTAGACATAACTGTTTGTTTAGACATAATTATTTTGGTCAAATTTTTGCCAAACCTGCCCTGTTAAATGCTACTCCGTAGCAATTTTGCTAAAGGCAAAATTATTTAACAGGGTAAAAAAATTGCTCTATAAACCGCTTCTGATGCGGGTTTGCCAAAGCCACTTTGGGGGGACAGTCCCCAACTGAAATGCAACACTTTATTTTACTGTTACACCAGTCTTTTTGATTTCTTGAACCAAACTATTACCCCTTAGAAAATCTCTAGGAGAAAAACCAATCGGTTCCAAACCTGATCTTACTTCTTCATCTTTTCTTCTAATTAATAAATACTCTATGGCTTTAATGGTATCTTTAAACTTGGGAGAAATAATACAAACATCAATATCACTCCATTTGTGAGTATTTCCTTTAACTTGAGAACCGAATAATATTACTCTATCTATAGGTAACTTATCTTCTGCGGCCAATCGCCGAATATAATCTTGAATTATTCTATTTACTTTTTTTGGAATCTTTTTTTTAACCATTGTAATAAATCATTAGCGGAAAAGACTTCTGGCTACTTGGAAATCTTTCTCTGCGCTATTGGTCCAATATTGAATATTTTTATTTAACTTGATCATAATTTAAATGAGAGTCTACACTTTTTTATTTTTCCGCTACTCTGTGAAGGGCAGACCTTCACAAGACTACGCTTGTTTGCCGCTTAATAATACTCAATAAAGCTATTTTAGAAAACGGTCGCTGTCCATATTTTTGTTTTTAGTCTTGCGGAGCTTAAAGTACTAAATTTGAAAATTCGGTCTAAAATCCAGAACTGAAGCAGGTTTCCAAGCATCTATTTTTGGGGCCAGACCCCAATTAAATCTTTATACCAGTCTTTTTAATTTCATATACCATTGGATCATACCCTTTTTTAAAATCCTCCACTGTAAAGCCATGCGGTTCTATCCTTGAATCTACTTCTAAACTTATATGTGATAATAACACTTCATTTTTCCACCAATTTCTCTTTAATTTATCTGAAATAACTGCTACATCAATATCGCTCCACTTATTAGCCCTGCCTTGAGCATATGAACCAAAAAGATAAATTGCAGAAAAAGGATATCCTTCTACTTTTAATTTATCAGCATATTCTTTCACTATATTTTTTACTTGAGTTTTTGACATAACTTTCTATATAAACTAACAATTTTTTTAAAACGTTTTTTCGTAAATTCTTTAGTGCAAATTTTATAAAAACGTAATTTATAATCTGGATAACGAACTCTAATATTAAAATTATTTATTTCTTTTAAAAATTTTAAATCGTCTTTTTCTAATTGTATTTTAGCTAATTCCTGAAGTCTAACAAGATCATGAATATATGGAGCTTGTTTGCCAGTATTTTTTACCACTAACGCTTTTAAATTTTTCTCAAGAATAATATGGCCATAAAATAAACAATCTGAATATCTTTTAATTCTAAATAATCCCAACATTGTCCTATAATCATGTTGACTTGTTTTAAGCCAATAATTTACTGTTTGTTTAGACATATTTATTTTGAGCAAAATCGTGCCATTTTTGAAAATTTGGTCTAAAATCCAGAACTGAAGCAGGTTTCCAAGCATCTATTTTTGGGGCCAGACCCCAATAAAAGTTTACTAATAAAAATCGTTTGTTGCCCATGTCCGACCTAGGCAGACCTACTTCTTTATCATATTTTATTTTTATAAATAAGGCAAGATAAGTCAAGACAAGATAAGTCAATCTATTCTATTCCTTATATTTTAACAGGTTTAAAAAAAAATAAAAGTCAACAAATAAAAATAACACCTGCTTAAAAATAGGTAAGCTCTTTTTTCTTGGTTTAATTTTATGCTATAATTATTATATAAAACTAGTTCTAAGCCTATGAATCTGGAATTTAAATACAATCTTAAAAAAGATGCAGAGAATTTTATAGCTGTTGCTAAACTAAAAAAAATTAAAAAAACTTCTTCTTTTTTAAAAGAGAAGAGGTTTTTTATATATAAATTATATTTTGAAAAATATAATCGGGATTTTAATAAAGATAAATTAATAGATTTTATAAAAAATTATATAAATGAGAATAAAATAGATGTTAATCAAGAAATAAAAAGAATAAAAAGCAAATGGTTTCCCATAAATAGAATTTTTTTAGAAAGAGCTGAAGAAATTTTTAAAACAAAATTGCCTCAAAAACAAATAACAGCTTATTTAACAGTTAGTGATATTTGTGGATATAACATAAATGATTGTTATTTTTTTATCACTTTAGAGAGTCAGCATTCTAATTTAACAATCATGCATGAATTATGGCACTTTTATACATGGGAGGCATACGGAAAAGAATTTAAAAAGAAAAATCTTATTTCAAAAGAACAGTATTATGACATAAAAGAATCTTTAACAGAAATATTAAATATAGAATTTAAAGACTTATTGGGGAACATAAAAGATAAGGGTTATTTATCTCATCAAGAGATTAGAAAAAGAGTCAGAAAATATTGGTCTAAAAAAAAAGACATTCAAAAAGTAGTAGAAAATTTATTAAAGTAAAAAGTAAATATTTTCCATTTTCCTGCCTTTTTTGGGAATGCGGGAATGGGGACTGTCCACAGCAATATAAAAACAAAAAAGTAATAAAAATTTACTTTTTGAAAAATTCGCTCTGGAATCCGCTCTAAAACAGGGTTTGCAGAAGGGAGTGAGCTGGGGTCAGACCCCACTGACACTACGGTAAGATTATATATGAGTTGATGCGCGGTATTGACAAAGGGGTAAAAATGTGCTTTAATGTATATACTAACTAATATATATAGTTAGTCTAATATATAGTTAGTCTAAGTGGTTCTTTACAATAAAGTAAAGACAAAACAAAACAAGGAGGAAATCATGAAAGCGATATATTTTATCAGTATCTTAACTGTATTGTTTATTTTTGCTGAAATTGCTGCTGGTCAGGCATGGGAAAAAACTTATCCTGAACTGGGAATTTCTTCAGCAAGAGGAGTTTGTCAAACTAGAAACGAAGG
>JAHIMV010000143.1 GCA_018896315.1 Patescibacteria group bacterium
AAGAATATTGCTGGAGCAGAAATTATTAAAGCAGAGGAAAGCAAGAATATTGCTGGTGTTAAGATTATGGGTGTTGAGGGATATAATTTAAAGATTCCTAATCATCAAAAAGGTAAAGATTTAGGATTTATTGTTGAAATGCAAGGAAAAAGGATTTATCATGCCGGTGATACTGATTTAATTGAGGAAATGAAGCAAATTAAAAATATTGATTTAGCTCTTTTACCTGTTGGCGGAACCTATACTATGGATGTTGACCAAGCAGTTGAAGCAGTTAAATTAATTCAACCTAAGGTTGTTATACCCATGCATTATGGGAAAATCAAATTAGGTAGTCAGGAGTTTGAATTAAAAGCTGATATTGATGATTTTAAAAACAAAGTAGAGCAATTAACAAAGACAAAAGCAGTAGTTTTATCTCCTAGTCAAGAATATATATTAGAATAAAAATATGCTCTAATTTTTTGAGTTACTGTTTTATTGTTTTTTATTTTTAAAAAATAAATGAAAAAGCAGGGGATTAATATATCTAAGATATTAAAAGAAATAAAAAAGGGCCAGTGGTATGTTGTTGGATCAGCACCAACTGTCCCTTTTGCTTGTTATCCTTGGATTATTGCTAATCCTGGGTTGAAAAAATTAATTGGCCAGGGCAATAGAATTTCAATGTTCCTTATTTCTCGTAATTTTGGACACCTAGCCTTAAGGAAAAAAGAAAGCTTGTTGTTGGGAGAAAAATTACTTAATGATATGCTTAATAATCCTATTAAGATTAGGCAGTTATTAAAACAATGGGAGCAGGACAAAAAGGTATTGATTTCAGCTATGAATTTCCTTGATAGAATTAGGTTAAGTAAATTACAAGAAATAGATTTATATAAAGTTTTTAATGATTTTTTTAATAAATGTGTAAAGTTTTGGGTGCTTTGTATAAGTACAGACAGTTTTCAAGATTTTGCTCAAAATTATGTTGAAGATTTAGCTCAGAATCAAAAAATAGTTTCTTTTGGTGAATATCAAGCTCTGGCTCAGGAGTTGAGTTTGTCTAATAAAAAAACATTCCCGGATAAACAAAGACAAGATTTTTATAAAATCATTTTAAGATATTATCAAGCAATTAAAGGTTTGAAAAAGTTTAAAAAAACACCGATTGGTTTTCAAAATAAGCTAAAAGAGCATGCTCAGAAGTATTTTTGGCTTCAAAATAACTATAAAAGGGAAAAGATTTTAAAATCCAAATATTTTTGGCAACAAGTTTTGTTAGTTATGAAAAGTAAGCCCAGAAAAATGATTGAACGCGAGATAAAAGATATAGAAAATTATGAAAACCAAATTGGGTCTAGAAAAAAAATAATAATTAAAAAATTTGATTTAAATAGACAGGATAAGGCTTTTTTCAAATTAGCCAACCTTTGGAGTCATGTCCAGGATGAAAAAAAGAGAATAAATTTAATCTCAGACCATTATATTTTTTCTTTTGCTGAGGAATTTGCTAAAAGACTTAAAATGCCTTTAAATAGATTTTGTTATCTAACTCTTGAGGAGATTAAAAAAGGTTTATTATATGGAAAGCAGGTAACAATAAAAAAAATCCAAAACAGAATGATTCAGGGAGTTTTTATTACTACTCCATCTAAAGGAGAGTGGGTTATACCTAAAGCAGCAAAACAAATTTGGCAATCACTTTTTTTATTTAATAAAATTAAAGAATTAAAAGGTTTAGTTGCATGTAGGGGAGAAAAAACAAAATTAAGAGGTTTAGTTCAAATAGTTCTTGACCCGGAAAATGTAAAATTTAAAAAAGGAAGAATTTTAGTTACTTCAATGACCAGGCCAGATTTTGTTCCTTTAATGAAGAAGGTTAAAGCAATTGTTGCTAATGAGGGAGGTTTGACATCTCATGCAGCTATTATTTCCCGTGAATTTAATATTCCTTGTATTATTGGCACTCAAGTGGCTACCCAGTTTTTAAAAGATAATGATTTAGTTGAGATAGATGCGAGCGCTGGAGTTGTACGAAAGCTGTCTAAAAAATAGAGCTGGGTAGATGGGTAGGTCTTTTTTACGACGTGTATAGTCAAGCGAAGTCCCTCACCAAGCTTTGCTTTGGTGATGGGGCTAATCACGGGATAATTAAAATTTTAAAAAATGACAAAAAATAATTATAAATATTTTAAAGACGCTTTTAAAAAGGATTGGTATATTCAAGGTTTTAATGCGACACCATTGTTTCTTAATAGTGCGGCTTATAGTGGCATGGTTATGAAAAAAATTCTTGGTTATGGTTATCATAGTTTTCTTTTTCATTATCATCGGGGATATGGAGAAATGGGATATTTAAATTCTGACTTTCAGAGAATTTGGAAAATTGTTAAAAAGAAAATTGCTACTGATTCTAAATATTTAGAGAAAATCCAAAGAAAGTATAATCTTATTTTTCAAGATCACAAAAGAATATTTAGGCAAATTAATAAATTAAATTTAAAAACAATTGACAACACTAAATTAATGGAATTTTTGTCCAAAACTATTCAAGCGTTAATTGATTCAGTGGGCATAGCTCATATTGTAGATGCCATTGGAATTGAAATAGAGAAAGAATTTAAAAAAGATTTATTAAAAGTAATTGGACCGATTAAAGAATTTAATCATCATTATGCACTATTAACTACGCCAACCCAGCCTTCTTTTTTCGTCCAAGAAGAGAAACAGCTTAGATCTTTGTCTAAATTACCATTATCTCAGAAAAAAGCTTTAATCAAGCATAGTCATGAATATTTTTGGTTAAGAAACAGTTATGCGGGACCTAAGTATTTAACAGAAACAGATTTCGCTAAGAGTTTAAAATTATTAAATAAGCAGGAAGAAAAAAATTCAAACATTAAAAAACAAAAAAATACTTTAATTAAAAAGTTAAATCTTAATTCAGCTATTCAAAAGAAAATCCAGATAATTGACTTTACTTCTATTTGGCAGGACCAAAGAAAGGCAAACGTTTTAATATCCCTTGGCTATTTAGGTATGATTGTTCACGAACTGGCTCGTCGTTTAAAAATAAATCCAGAATTGTTATATTATTTGGGCGTTAAAGAGGCCTTAAACATTAAATCAATCCAAGGATTTAAAGATTTGTTAAAACGAGAATTAATTAAAAGGCATAAAGGAACCTTTGTTTTAATGGATGACAATAAAGAATTTATTTCTCAAGCAAAAGATTATAAGAAAATATTGAAATTAAAAGAATCTTTAATCAAACAACAAACACAACAAAATGGGGCGATTCATGGTTCAATTGCCAACACAGGAACGGCTGTTGGTAGAGTAGTGGTTTGTAAAGGGATAAATTCTTTAAGTAAAGTTAAAAAAGGAGATATATTAGTAACATCAATGACGAGGCCGGAATTTATGCCAGCCCTTAAAAAGGCGGCGGCTATTATTACTGATGAAGGGGGAGTAACCTGCCATGCCGCGATTGTAGCTCGTGAACTAAATATTCCGGCAGTAATTGGAACAAAACTGGCCACCAAGATATTAAAAGACGGAATGATAGTCGAAGTTAAGGGAAATCATGGCATTATTAATATAGTTGGCTAGATTTTAATAAAAAAATAATATAAAAATATGGTTAAAAAAGATAGGTTTTCATATATTGAGGATAATGAGTGGTATTTACAAGGGACAGATTATCGGATGATGTTTGGTTTTCACTGTTGGATAGCATTTTTAAAAGAGAACGGAGCCCATTCCGCTATTGGCTGTTGTTTAAAAAATCATCAAAAAGCCTTTTTTTCAA
>JAHIMV010000144.1 GCA_018896315.1 Patescibacteria group bacterium
ATGGCTCGGGCAATGGAATGCTTGCCCGCCGATATGGAGGGATGTGGGAACCTGGATAATTAGAAACCCTTTGCTTACCTACCCTTAATCTGGTTAATTCTTGTATAAATTATTTTTTATTGAACTGTGGAAATTTATAGGCGAGTTTAAGATCAAGTGGAAGCTCAGCAACTACTTTATACCCTTTCTCTCCCTCACCTTTCCCTTGCACCTTGAAAGTATATATACCCTTTTTTGTGATACGTAGCCCCTTGATACTTATACGACTCCTAAACCTTGGAATGCCCTTTTTAATCTTAAACTTATTTTCAAACTGTCCTAATAATTTCTTATCTGGATCTAATAATTCAATTTTAATTTCCAAAACATTATCTTTAACTTTATTTATATTCTCAAAAACCCAAAAACTAACCAGTTGAAATTCAATTGGGACGATAAGTTTGTCATCCTTGGGCGCTTTAGCTTGATCAATAACTAAGTTTATTTCTTCTATACAGTCAAATAAACTTAATAAATTACTTTCCTTATCCACTGATGATTTTTGACATAAAATTGACCAAATGTGTTTCATATAATTTATATTAATTTATAATTTATTCCATTCTAATTGGATTGCCATACCCTACTTTTTGTTTCAGACACCCTACTTTTTGTTTCAGATAACCGAGGATATAAGACTAAAATCGGACAATCGAAAATTTCTGCTAAATTTTCTGATGTAAAATTAAGATTTTTCATTATTCTGTTTAATAAATCTATCCCTATATTTACATCGGCATTTTCAACTTTTGACACTACTTTTTGTGTTGTACCAATCATTTTAGCTAATGCTTGTTGTGTTAATCCATTCTCTTCTCTAACTTTAAACACTTCTACCGCAAACTTTATTCTAACCTTAGCAGCTTCGGAATGTCGCAAAAAATCTTTGTCCTTTTTGGCCTCTGCCATTGGGTCTTTAGTTAAAATTTTTTTATTCGTATTTTTCATAATTTTTTTTATTTTTTATAAATTTATTACGATATTCATTGGTTTTGTTAAGATATCTTTTTATTTTTCCTTTTTCCGCTGAAGTCTTATAATTGTCTGGTTTGTCAAAAGCATTTAGTAAAATCATTTTATTATTGTGACGAAAAAACAATAACCTAATAAGAGTATTTTTATTTTTTCTATGGGTTATTTCAAAAAAAGGATAATCTTTTAATGGTTTTGCTATTGGTTTAACTGGCCTTCCGTCACACACTCCCGCTATATGCTTTATTTTTTCATTTATATCTGCGAAAATATTAAGATTATAATTCTTCTTTTTGGGCGAATCTTTATCGGTTGAAATATATTGTTCAAGGTATTTTTTAACAGGAGAAACCCCCTCTTCTTCATCAAAATAATAAACAACTTCCATCTATATAATATTTTAATTTTATTAAAAATAAATTCAACAAGTATCATATAATGTATTATATCCAATTGGATATAAAGATGTCAAGTAAATATTGTGGATAACTTTCTAATAAAAAATCCCCACAATTGGACTGAGTAGGGGGACAGCGCCCGCCCTCTCTATGCCGCATTGTTCCTATCTTTTCAGGCGATTCGATTAAGAAATACAATCCATCTTTTTTACAAATTCCTCAGAACCCAGAGATCGACCAGTTAAAGTGTGTTTTCTAATTTTTTCAATCTCATCTTCTTTACTATTCTCCCTAAGATACTCTTCCCAATTATTTATTGGCATCAAGTCGGATAAGTCAGCCAAACTAATTCCATTGGTATCTCTCTTTTCTATATGAGCTAAAGCGCTAGACCATTTCCATTCCCAGGCATTCTTAACTAATCCCGCTCTTTCCGGATTTTTTTCGACATACCTAATAACAGCGTTGCTATTCTTGGCATAGTATAAATCTTAATTTAAATTCTACTTCTGTCAAGTTTACAAACAAAACCCGCTAAAACCTAATAAGAAAGCGGGTAATTAAGCAGGGGCGCTGTCCCTTTTTATACTCTTTAATAAGAAAGCGGGTTATCAAGCAGGGGCGCTGTCCCCTTTTTATAAGCAGTCCCCCTTTTATAAGCAGGGGCGTTGTCCCCCTTTTATCCCTTTTATACTTTTATAGCAGGGGTGCTGTCCCCTTTTATCCTTTATTAATACTTTCTTCAAATTTTATACCGTTATCAATTAATTCTTCTAACAAATCCTTGTTAATTTCTTCTTGAAAATTATATGTATTTCCAGTTTCCTTATCTTCTTTATGATATTTTACAATGATGTGAGGACTGTTGCAGTCTCCATTGGTTGGATTTATTATTTCTACACTAAATCCATCTAAATAACCAAAATATCCTTCTTTTAAAAATTCCTCAAACTTACTTCTCTCTTCTTCTCCTTTGACTTTCTCTATTATTTTAGCTAAAAAAGCAGTTATTGCAGCTGGAGCGCTAAAATAACGTTCTAATGTAGGATTATATTCTTTTTCTTTGTCTTTTACTAATTCATCCCATTTTTTCTCAACATTCACATATTTTAAAATTAATTTTGCAACTTGAGCTGATATTCTTGTATAAGTTATCGCTTTTTTGTCTTTCAATTCTTGGGCCATATTATCGCTTTTTTCAACTATAAATTTTAACCAATCACCCTTTTTAGCTGCCTGTATCAAAGATTGATCAACCTCTGAATCCTTTGAAAAAGCAAAACTAAGAAGTTTTTCGTTTGATAATTTAGTTCCGATATTTATTTCTTTATCCAGTTTTTTCTTTAATTCTTCTAAATTTTCTTCTCCTGTAATTTCGTCTTTAATACCTCCCATAATAAATCCTGCTGTTTCTAATGTTCTTAAGCTTGATGCTCCAAATCCTATAGACTGTTCTATGTCTTTTCTATTTTCTGGGCCAAAATCAGGTGCATTTTTAATACATTCTTTTCTAGATTCTGGAATTATTCCTACGCCAGCTCCTTCTGCCATCTTGCTTGGTTTTTCTCCATGCCTAAAAAAAGATAAAAAAATCTTTGAGTCAAAATTTTCCTTTTCTTTGCCACTCTCTATATTAAAATTTTGTTCACTTTTCATAATAAATAAATTTAATTATTAAATATATATTATAACACTTTAACTACGCCATCAAAAGCGTTTACCTCAACTAAATCTCCATCTTTTAAAACTTTTGTTGCTGTTTTTGTTCCAATAATACAAGGAATTTTAAATTCTCTACTAACTATAGCTGCATGTGAAGTGATTCCTCCAACGTCATTGACAATAGCGCCTGCTTTAGTCATTAAGGGAACCATTGATGGTTGTGTGTTTGTTGTTACTAAAATATCCCCTTTATTAAATTTTTTTCTTGTTTTTTCCATACTCTCTGGGAATATTATTTTAACCCTACCCTTAACTTTCCCTGGATAAGCCACAGTTCCTTTTATTTCTTTTTCTATAATGAGATTTTTTTTTATTTTTATTAATAATCTTTGAGCCTTATCGCCTGCCATTATATCGTATTTCTTATTCTTTACTATTATTGCCATACATTTTTTTCTTTTTTTAATTTCTTCAATAGATAAAACCTCTTTGTTTTTAATTGAATTTGATATATCTTGTAATGTATAAAAATTTAAAAAATCAAATAAACTTATTTTTAACCTTTTGCTTATTTCCTTAAAAAATGGCATAAACACAATTTCCACTCCTGCCCAAAGGTTTTTTATTTCAAATCTATACCAAGCAAATTCTTTTAACATTTTAGAAAAAATAATAAGCTTTTTATTGTTTTTACATTCTTTAATTATTTTATTTTGCTGATAAGGCAATTTTTTTAAAAAAATATCATTTTCTTTTATGTCTTTTTCTAATTTATTTAAATATTTTCTATCTTGCAAAAATCGTTTTTCCATTACATTAAGTATTTTGTTTGTATCGTAAATATTAATATAAAAGGAAGGATAATTATTAACATGTTTTAAAAAAGATTTTTTAATCCCTCCTTTATTTTTTTTACTCTTTAAAATTCTTAACCAATCTCTTCTTTCTCTTTCTATTAAACCTAATCTTGTAGGAGTTGCTAAAGTTATTAGCTTTTTGTTAATTTCTGTTAAGGGATAATTTTTTATTAATATATCTTTTATTAGACATACTGGCCCTATCTCTACTTCAGGTCTAGTAGCCCTAAAATAAGCTGCCATTTCTATTAAATGTTTTGAAAATTTTTCCCAAAATTTTTCCAAATCTTTATCGTCAATATTTGATAAATTTATACTGTTAATTTTATTTAAAATATTTCTATTTTCTTTAATAAGAATATCGTATTTTGAAATTAAATTTTTTATCCTGTTTTTCTTTAAAAAATAACTGCCGTGTTCTCTTTTAACTTTCTTATATGCTCTTTCCGAATAAAAATTAATAACATGATTAATCTTTTCAATAAAAGACAGATATTCAGCAATATTATTACCTATAATTTCTGGAAAATCTTTTGTTGCTCTGGCAAATAAATCGACCACAAAAGTAGAATATTTTTCTTCCCAGGTAACTACATATTTTTCTTGAAACCGATTTTTTATAAATTTTGGTTTACTTTTCATATTTTCACTATACCACAATTAAATTATTATCAAAGGTTTGAACATCCGTTTTGGGGTAAAAAAATAATCGCTTAATAAAGCGATTATTAAAATAGCTCCCTTGGTGGGACGATTTTTTTATCCCGCACAGAACTATATTCTGGTGCGTGGCGAACTTTTAAGTGGGTAGATTTAGTTAAATGTCCTGAAATGATGATAGAAAAAATCCAAATTCTATTGCAGTTAATTACAAAAAAATAAAACATTGTTAAAATCTATTTAAAAAGAATCCCCGGGTCTTACGACCCGGGGGTGTCCGATTAATCTCCTTGAAAGCGCAAGGACACATCCGCTTCCAGGATATCCCTGTTCTTCCCTCGCAAGACCGGGAAACGTCTTTGTGAGGACCTAGCTGTCGTCAATCACTAGAAGTCCGCTAGGCGACCTTCCAATTAAACTATATTAATAATATAGCACATTTCTCCTATTTTGTCAAGGATATGACAGATAAAAAA
>JAHIMV010000145.1 GCA_018896315.1 Patescibacteria group bacterium
ACGCCTAATTTATCAGAAGGGTCAATTAATGGACAAACAACAAAAGCTTGGCGGCCTTCAGAGATTTCTTTCTCTACAAATTGATAGGTTTGTTTTATTTCGTCTGGCTTGACTATTTTAGTGATAATCTCTTTTCTTCCAGGTGGAATTTGGTCAATAATTGATAAATCAAGATCCCCGTATAATGTAAGAGCGACAGAGCGAGGAATAGGGGTAGCAGTCATTGAGAGAAAATGAGGAGAATAAATTGTTGATTGATGATTGTTGATTGATGATTGCCGAATTAGTTGAGCGCGTTGAGCTACACCAAATCGATGTTGCTCGTCAACAATAGCTAAAGAAAGCTTTTTTAGTTTTATTTTTTCTTGAATTAAGGTATGAGTGCCTATAATTAAGTCGATTTTTCCTGACGATATTTCTTTTAATAATTCTGTTTTTTTTATTTTTCTGCCAGAATTTATTTTGGCATTATTTCGAGTAAGTAAAGCAATTTTGAAGTTTTTAAACTCCGTTAGAGATTTATCTCTAAGCGGGGTAAATAATTCTGTAATATTTTTAAAATGTTGTTCAGCTAAAATTTCTGTGGGAGCCATATAAGCAGCTTGATATTTATTGATAAGGGCATTAAGGATAGCTATGACAGCAACAATGGTTTTCCCGCTTCCGACATCACCTTCTAAGAGACGATTCATTGGAGAGTTTTTTCCTATATCATTAATGATTTCCCAGGAAGTTTTCCTTTGAGCATCGGTTAATTTAAAAGCAAGACTTTGAACAAATTTTTTCGTTTCTTTTAATTTAAATTTTATAGGAAAAGCTTCTCGATTTTTTATTCTTTGGCGAATTAATTGATTTTGAGCTTGAATTAAAAATAATTCATTGAATTTTAAACGATGAATTGCTCTTTCTAACCAAGGTTGATTTTGAGGAAAATGGATTTGTTCTAAAGCAAAAGATAAGCTGGTTAAATTATATTTTGTTTTAATTTCTCTCGGGAGCCAATCAGGAACTTCTTGGATTAATGGTAATATTTGGCGCACTAAAAAACGAACTTGTTTTTGGCTTAATTTTGCTGTACTAGGGTAGATTGGGACTAAACGGCCAGTATGGATTGGAC
This sequence comes from Patescibacteria group bacterium, assembly GCA_018896315.1. GTDB lineage: Bacteria > Patescibacteriota > Patescibacteriia > UBA2591 > UBA6264 > JAHIMV01. The sequence goes on from JAHIMV010000145.1 coordinate 1,118, forward strand.
TCTTATCTTTACAGAGTTCATAAGAGGGATTGGTTAACTGTAAACCATAATAATTATCATAATTAATTTTGCCTGCCAAATAAATTTGTTGCCCTGATTTAAATGTTCTGGTTAAAAATCCTTGATTAAACCAAATCACTTTCAAGGAATCAGTTTGATCAGAAACAATTGCCTCAGTAATAACCATTTTTTTTCTCGGGGAACGATGATTGGCAATTAAATTAATTTTTGCTTTAATAGTTCCAGTTTTTTTTGTTTTTAAATCTTTAATACTTAAAATTTTACTATAATCATCATAACGAAAAGGGTAGTGAGTCAATAAATCTCCCACTGTTTTGATTTCTAATTTTCCCATTTGCTGAGCAACAGTTTTACCAACACGAGTTAATTCAGCGATAGATGTTTTAAGTGTAAGCATAAATAAGTCTTTAAGATAAATATTTTACTCTAAATTTAGTAAAAAATCAAGTTTCACCCTGTTAAATCCTGCGGAGCAGGTTCGCCTAAGGCGAAATTTAACAGGGTAAATTTGACTTTTTACCAGAATTGAATATAATATTATTGAAATGGAGAGGTGACTGAGTGGCCGAAAGTGGCAGTTTGCTAAACTGTTGTACGGGTTAAACCGTACCGCGGGTTCGAATCCCGCCCTCTCCGCCACCATCCTACGCTCCTCGCTTATGCTCGGAGCTTCGGAATGGTAGTTTATTCGGTATTCCGTAGCTTGAAAAGCGAAGGATGACCATTTTCTTTGTCATATAGTAAAAGTGCGGGAGTTATTGAATTAGGTAGTGTTTTGGAGAGGTGCCGGAGTGGTTGAACGGGATAGTCTTGAAAACTATTAGAGCAGAAATGCTTTCGCGGGTTCGAATCCCGCCCTCTCCGCCAATTTTCAGAATTCGGATTTTGGGCGATTGTTGCCTCGCCCCGCCAAAGGCGGGGCTCGGCTTCGGCAAGGATTTTGAACGGATTTTTGAAGTCGCAAAACAATTTCTGTCCGCTCAAACGGAAGTTCGAACCAATCTTTTTTAGAAAATCCCGACCCTGTTCGGGATTTTCTTGTAAAGCGATAATTTTGGCTTGTTTAATGGAGTTTAT
>JAHIMV010000146.1 GCA_018896315.1 Patescibacteria group bacterium
ACCGCCAATAATAAACAGAATAGCTGATATAATATGGTGAATCAAATACAACTGAGACCAAGAAAAACCAAGGCTATATTTTGAAAAGTCTTTAAGTAATAAGTTAATACACCAAATTTCAATTAAGGCGTGGATTAGAAAAGCAAATAAAAGCCCTAAAATAATAAAAATAATTAAATAAATGGCTTTTTTCATAAAATTTATTATATTAGCCTATATTATATCAAATCAGCGATATAGGGCAACACAAAAGCAGTGACAATTAATAATTTATCCCTGCTTTTTTAAAATATAATATTTATTTCTCAATTACTGCTTGAGCGGCTGCTAATCTAGCAATAGGGATTCGGTAAGGAGAACAGCTAACATAATTCATACCTACTTTACAGCAAAATTTAATGCTTTCTGGTTCACCACCATGCTCTCCACAAATACCTATCTTTAAATCTTTTCTGGTTTTTCTACCCTTGGCAATTCCTGTTTTTATTAATTGGCCAATGCCCTGCTGATCCAATACTTGAAAAGGATCATTTTTAAAAATATCCTTTTCCAAATAAATTTTAATAAACTTTCCAGCATCATCTCTGGAAAAACCAAAACCCATTTGAGTTAAATCATTAGTGCCAAAAGAAAAGAATTCGGCATGTTTAGCAATCTGATCAGCTGTCAAAGCGGCTCTGGGAACCTCAATCATTGTTCCCACAGTATACTTCACCCTAATCTTATACTTTTTCATGGTCTGCTCAGCAATTTTTCTAGCTAATTTTTCTTGGTCAACAAATTCATTTAAATGACCAACTAAAGGAATCATAATTTCCGGAATAACCTTAATTTTTTGTTTGGCTAATTCACAAGCGGCTGAGATAATTGCTTTGACTTGCATTTCTGTAATTTCTGGATAAGTGATACCTAAGCGACAACCTCTATGCCCAAGCATGGGATTAACTTCGGCTAATTCTTCTGCTTTTTCCCAAATCTTTTTTTCTGAAACTTTAATCTTTTTACTTAATATTTGAGCTTCTTTTTTAGTCTTTGGTAAAAATTCATGCAAAGGAGGATCCAATGTTCTAATCGTTACAGGAAAGCCTTTCATTGTTTTAAACAAACCTTTAAAGTCTTTTTTTTGAAAAGGTAAAAGTTTGTTTAAAGCTTTTCTTCGTTGTTCTTCATTATCAGCCAAAATCATTTGCTGCATAAATGGCAAGCGCTCTTGGGCAAAAAACATGTGTTCGGTTCGACACAAGCCAATGCCTTGAGCCCCAAATTCTCTAGCAATTTTAGCATCTTTTGGATTATCAGCGTTTGTTCTCACTTTAATTCTGCGAATCTGGTCAACCCATTTCATAAATTGAGCAAAATCATTGCTTAATTTAGGTTTAATAGTTTGAACTTTTCCTAAGATAACTTGTCCTTTTGTTCCGTTTAAACTTAACCAGTCCCCGGCTTTAATAATAAGTTTGTCAATGATGATTTTTTTGTTTTTTTCATGTATTTTAATTGATTCACAGCCAGCAATACAGCATTTGCCCATGCCCCGAGCCACAACAGCGGCATGACTAGTCATGCCTCCTCTGGCGGTTAAAACCCCTTCAGCCACGTCCATGCCATGAATATCATCAGGGCAGGTTTCTGTTCTGACTAAAATCACCGGACCCTTTTTACTTTGTTTAACTGCCTCATCAGCACTAAAGACAACCTTACCAACCCCGGCTCCTGGTGAAGCTGGTAAACCTTTAGCAACAACTACAACTTTAGCTTTAGGATTAATAATGGGATGTAATAATTGGTCTATTTGTTCTGGTTGGATTCTTAAAACAGCTTGTTTTTTAGTAATCAACCCTTGTTTAACCATATCCACCGCAATTTTAATTGCGGCTTGCGCAGTTCTCTTGCCTGTTCTGGTTTGAAGAATGTATAATTTATTCCTTTCAACTGTGAATTCAAAATCTTGAACATCTTGATAGTGTTTTTCTAGTCTTTTAGTCAAAGTATAAAGCCTTTTATAAATCAAAGGCATTTCTTTTTTTAATTCTTGAATCTGTTTAGGAGTTCTTATTCCAGAGACCACGTCTTCTCCTTGAGCATTAATTAAATATTCTCCATAAAATTTATCTTCGCCAGTGGCTGGATTGCGAGTAAATCCAACACCAGTGGCACTATGGTCACCTAAATTACCAAAGACCATGGCTTGAATACTTACGGCTGTGCCTAAGTCATCAGCAATCTTGTTTAATTTTCTATAGGTTATGGCTCGAGGAACATTCCAACTTTTTAAAATAGCATCCCTGGCCATGCTTAATTGCTGCCAAGGATTCTGAGGAAAAGCTTTTTTTGTTTTTTGTTTAATTAATTTTTTGTATTTAACAACAAGGTTCTTTAAGTCTTGTCCTGTTAATTCAGTGTCAAACTCAATTTTTAATCTTTTTTTGGTTTGAGTTAAAATTTGCTCAAATAATTTCTTATCTACTCCAAGAACAACATTACCAAACATGTGTTGCAAACGACGATAAGCATCAAAAGCAGAACGATAATTATTTGATTGCTTGGCTAAACCAAATACTGTTTTGTCGTTTAGTCCTAAATTTAAAACCGTATCCATCATTCCAGGCATGGAAAATTTTGACCCACTGCGCACAGAAACTAATAAAGGATTATTAACATCACCAAATTTTTTACCAACACTTTTCTCTATTTTTTGAATCGCTTTTTTTATTTCTGAATCAAGATTTTTTGGCAATTTTCCATTGTGTTGTAAAAAATATTGACAGACCTTGGTGGTAATAGTAAATCCAGGTGGTACTGGCAAGCCTAAATTAACCATTTCTGCTAAATTAGCGCCTTTTCCTCCTAAAAGCTCTTTCATTTCGGCTCGACCATCCGCCTTTTTACCGCCAAAGTGATAAACTGTTTTCATTTTTTTTATTTAAATTGATTTTTTAATCTCTTTTTTTGATTTTTTGACAAACTTTTTACTCCTTTTTCTTTCATTACCTTGGCTATTTTTCTTGATTTTTTTCTATGCATAATATTTATTTAAACGGTTATTAATTCATAATCTGACTCTTTGTTGGTATATTTTTCAGCAAAATTAACATGTAAAAGTGGATTTTTATGGTTTATTTCTTGAAATAGATCTTTTTTATTCAACTCATTAATCAAATCAACACTGGCTGTATCAATGGCAACAGGATTATCTGAAAAAAGCACGCCAATGTCTTTCCCAATAATACCCCCAGGATTTGTGGCACAATCACAAAGTTTAGTAATATTTTTAATAAAATTAATGTAAAAAGTTCTCTTAGGTAAATTATTAATCACCGCTGCTGCTCCTTGAGCTAATAAATCATCAAATAAAGCCTTTTCTGGTTCTAAACATTTATAAGGACATTGTAATTGGCAAATCGAACATCCCCAACAAGAATTTAAATCAATTTTAGCTTTATTGTCAACCATTTTTATTGCTTTGGCTGGACAGAGTTTCGCACAAATGCCACAACCTTGGCATTCAGTAGCAAAACGAGGATGACTTAAGGAATGTTCCATTCCCTTGGTTTCTTTATCTACGCCGCCCATCCCCAAATTTTTTATCGCTCCACCAAAACCCGCACAAGCGTGTCCTTTAATATGAGAAAGAACTAAAACATTTTCCGCTTCAATTAATTCTTGACAAACTCCAGCTACAAAATCTTTTGTCTTAATTTTCTTACTTTTTTTAGAGATAAGAAAAGGGGATAGTTGGTCATAGCCTCTTTCTTTGACAACTTTCTCATATCCTTTAATAGAATTTCTTGGTGAATTATAGGCAACAGGCGTGTCAATAAAAATAGATTTTAAACCCAGACAATCCAATGCCGTAACAACTGGTTTAATATCTTTAGGCGTAAAAGCAAATTTATTGCCTGGTTCACCAAAATGAATTTTAATAAGAACTTTATTTTTAGCTGAGTAAAAATCAGCTAAAATATTTTTCATTTTAAGCTCTAATCTATCAAAGCCCTTTAAAAAATATACCTTGCTCATATTGTATTATTCAGCAAAAGAGACTAATTCAACTTCAAAAATCAAAACAGCATTTGAAGGGATAACACTTCCAGAACCTCTTTCACCATAAGCTAATTCTGCTGGAATTATCAATTTTCTCATTTCATTCAATTTCATACCCAAAAGTCCTTGTTCCCAACCTTGGATTACCTGATTAAGTCCAATAGTGAAAGTAAATGATTGACCTCTATCAACACTAGAGTCAAATTTAGTACCATCAACTAATGTCCCAGTATAGTGAACGCTAATCTGATCTCCTGATTGTACCTCTCTATCTCCTGTTCCTTCTATTAAAGTTTCTAATTTTAATTCTGTCATTTTTTGTACTTGTTCTAATTGTTCTTGTTTAACAACAGGTTCTTCAACCGTTTTACCACATCCTGTTAAAAACAAAGGAATAAGCAAAAGCGTAACAATTAATATTGTTTTTTTCATATGTTTATTTAGAAAATAATCTGTTCATCCAGCCAAACAAGCTAAATCCTTTTTTCTCATTTTTGACTTCTAACTCTAAATCAGCTCTTGCCTGTTCTATATTTGCAATTTCTTGTTCTAAAATAGCAACATCTTCAGGATTTTCAATCTGGTTCTTAAGTTCTTTTAATTCTTTTAATTGTTCGGCATTAATCCCTAAGTTTTCTTCAACTTGTTTTAAGCGTCCATAATTTGGTCCAATAAAGAACTTAACAAGTTTACTTCGTTTCTGGGCTTCTTGAATAGCTTGTTCAGCATGTTCCTGGACTTGATTCTGGGTTTGAGCAATAGTTCGGATTTGTTGTCCGACTCCAGCATTTCTTTCAGCCACCATTAACATTTCTTGAACAGCATTAGCAACTTGACTGCGGCGTTCTTCAGATTTTTCACTTCCTCTTTGAACGGCCTTTTTTGCCATTTTTTCCTCACCAAGAACACCTTCTTTAATCTGTCCTTTTTCATCTACTACCTCTTGTTCTAATCCTTGACCAGTACCTTGACTTTGTTCTTTTAGTTCTTGAATTCTTCTTTGTTCATCACTAACTTCTATATCATCAATATCCTTATCAATGTTGGTCGTTTCTTGTTCTAATTTTCGTACTCGTTCTTCTTCTAGAGCTTGTTGTTTTAATTCAGAGTCTTCTAACACTGTTTCTATTACTTGAACTTTTTTTTGTTCCCCGCGTTGAGCAAGAACACTTACAGGAATCACCAGGGTAAGCAAGACCAGAATAGCAATGATTTTCATTGTTTTCATTTGTTTTTTTTATTAAATTATTTAATTATTTTTTTTAATTAACCAAGAAGATGATTGGATTTTTCCTCCGCCAACGCCAAAAACCATTTTAATTCCTAATTTCTCACAAACTGGTACTTCAGGAATATTATCCAATGTCCGGTCCCCTCCTTTGGCAAAAATATCAGGATTAACTAATTCTAAACTTTTACAAACTGTTTCATCTTTATCAATAGATAAGACAACTTCATCAACTGGCTTTAAAGCTTTAACAATTTCCATTCTTTCTTTTTCATGCATAAAAGCAACACTACCTTTTATTTTTACTTGATCATCACTATTAACAATAACGACTAATTTTGTCCCTAACTTTTTAGCAGCTTGTAAACAATGAAGGTGACCAATGTGTAAAGGATTAAAATATCCAGAAGCGCAAACAACAGTGATTTTTTTTACCCCGTTAGACATTTTTTGTTTTTTGTTTATAGTGTTAAATAATAATAAATTAGATAAACTTTATTCCCCATTAGAAATTATTTTTAAAATATCTAACGGGGTCTTTCTCTTAAACATCAATTTAATTTTACCAAAATTATTAATTTTAGACAAGAGAAAAAAAGATAAACCACCTTTTGAGCGAGCTATTTTTTAAAATTTTATCATAATTTGAGGTAAAATTTTCTCTTTTTTTCTTCAAATCTTTCAATAGCATATCTTAACATTGTCCGAGGTATTTTCTTAACATGTTTTTTTAAAAATTCTTCTTCAACTCTCTGATCTCTTTTTCCTAATTCCCTTAACATCCAGCCAACAGCTTTATGAATTAAATCATGCTCGTCATTTAATAAGAGTTTTGAAATTTTCAAAGTATAATTAAGTTTATTTTTTATTATTTTAAATATTTTCTATTTTTTAATTTATCAGGCAAGTATTCTTGTTTTTCCTTGTAATCATGATCCGGACTATATTTATACCCCTTACCATAGTCTAAATCTTTCATTAATTGAGTTGGCGCATTACGAATATGCAAAGGCACTGGTAAATTCCCATATGTTTCTACGTCTTGTTTAGCTTGTTCATAAGCCACATATAAGGCATTGGATTTTTTGCACTTAGCCATATAAACCACTATTTGAGCCAAAATAACATTGCATTCAGGCATACCAATAAAATGACAAGCCTGATAAGCGGCCACGGCCTGTTCTAAGGCTCTTGAATTAGCCAAACCAATGTCTTCGGAAGCAAAACGAACCAATCTTCTGGCCACATATAAAGGGTCTTCCCCTGCCTCAAGCATTCTCGCCAACCAATAAAGAGCGGCGTTAGCATCAGATCCTCGCATTGATTTGTGCAAAGCAGAAATGATATTGAAATGCTCATCACCGTTTTTATCATAAAAAAGATGAGATTTTTGAAAAGCCTGTTTAATCATATCAGGAGTAATTTCTATAACTCCTTTATCTTTTTTATTCTTAGTTTTTATTCCATTGTCTGGATTAGATAAAACAGAATATTCTAAAGTATTTAATGAGGTTCGGGCATCACCATTGCTCATCTGGGCAATCATCTCCATCACCTTATTACTAACCTTAACATTTAAAAGACCTAATCCTTTTTGCTTATTCTTTAAAGCAGTTTTAATAATCTGAATTAATTGATCTTTATTTAATGATTTTAAAACAAAAACCCGACAACGAGAAAGCAAAGCACTAACAACTTCAAAACTAGGATTTTCAGTCGTTGCTCCAATCAAAATAATTTCCCCTTTTTCTACTGAAGGTAAAAGAGCATCTTGTTGTTTTTTATTCCAACGATGAATTTCATCAATAAAAAGAATCGTCTTCTTACTCTTTTTCTTGTTCTCTTGCGCTTTTTTAATAATTTCTCTTAAATCTTTTAATCCAGTATTAACCGCGCTAATTTGATAAAAATCTGATTTGGTTTTTTCAGCTAAAATAAAAGCCAGGGTGGTCTTTCCACTGCCTGGCGGCCCCCAAAAAATCATTGAAGGCACTTGATCCGACTCAATCGCCTGTCTTAAAAGAGTGTTTTCTCCAATAATTTCTTCCTGACCCAAAAAACCCTTTAAAGATAAGGGTCTCATTCTGTCAGCTAAAGGAGTATTATTTGAAAAATTAGCCATAAAATAAGATTAATAATTAAAATTATAGCATATTTATAGATTATAGCAAAAAAAAATGGGCGTATTACCCATTTAAAAAGAGTAGTAGGTACCGCCAGAAAAGCCGGCGGGGCGGTACCTACTCGAAACCTCATCATTATCCACCTATGGGGAGGGGCCAGGTGGAACTAATGAGGAGCTGCGGGAAAAATCTTTCCCTTATATGTTCCCCCTTAATATAGAATAACCTAATATTAACAATAATTATAACAAAATATTGCTATTTGTCAATACTAATTGAAAATAGAAATACTCTATTTAGCAAATCTATTGTAAAGCCAAGCTAGGATTGCTCCACAAACAAAGGCGTCAATAAATCCCCAAATTGCCCCAATAATCGCTCCAACAATAGTGACATCATACCAGAGATAAACTCGGGAAATTAGAGCAACAAAATTTTCTCCAAACCCAAACATTCCAGAAATACCAAGTAAAAAAATACATACTGCCCAGAAAATACCAAAAGCTAACCCTAAAGCTTTGACACTTAATTTTTGCATAGACTGTTATATTAATAAATTATTTGTCTTTTTTGTCTTTTTTAAACTCGTTCACTAATGAACTCGCTTTTTTCTTAATTCCCTTAACAATTTCCTCAACTTTTTCTTCTCGATTAACAGAAATTTCTCCACCTGGTTTAAGAGGAACTAAAATGAATAAAATAATATAGAGGAACACGCCCAGCCATTGGAAAAAAACCAAAAGAATAAAAATAAGCCTGATAATGTTTGAGTTAGTGTCAAAATATTCACCTAAACCACCGCAAACCCCGGCAATAATTCTATCTGTTCGTGAACGATAGAATTTTTTAGATTTTGTCTTTTGTGCCATAATTTTAATTTATTTTAAAAATAAAAGTATTAAATAAAAGTTGAAACTAAGTCACCAACATAATGAGTAATAATAATTACTAAGATAGCAATGAAAATATGCTCCAAGACAATTGGCAGGGCTTTTTTCTTTTGTTGTTTAGCAAGATAAAAACTAAAAAATCCAATTAATAATAAGCCCCAAATAACACTGATGATAATAGCTAAAGATAGTTTAAACAATAAAACAGGAAAAAGAAAGGTTAAGGCAATAACAAATTTAGAAAAAAAAGTAGAAAGAGTTGATTCCCAAATTTCTTTTCCACTCCGTTGTTTATTTGATTCTTCTGAAACATGAATACCCAGAGCATCAGAAAAGGCATCAGCCACAGCAATAACTAAAATACCACCAACAACAACCATTTTTAAATGAGTTCCTGAATTTAAACCAACGATTAACCCCAAGGTGGTAATAATCCCTGACACTAAGCCAAAGCTGATACCTGTTCTAACTGATTGTTTAATACTGGTCATATATATTAGTATAGCAGATTTTTTAATTTTAACAAAAGAAAAACGCTGGATAAACCAGCGCTTTTCTTAATTAAACTTTTGCTCGTTATTCTGTTGTATTAGAATTAAATCTATGATTACGGAATTCCCCTTTTCTTATACCCATAGGGCCAAATCCTAATTCTTGTTTAAGTTCTTTTGCTTTTTCATATTCTCCTTGCTGCATTAAATTATGAATTTCAGTCATTTGAGAAAAATTTTCTTCATTAATTTTTTCTTTCATTTCCCCTACTCTTTTTTCCATTTCATTTACTTTTTCTTGCATAAGACTTTTCCAAGCCTCATAGTCATTGTTTTCAAAAATTTCATTCATAGCTCCAGCTCCACGTTTTTCAGTCATTTCCTGAAATTTTTCAGGAGAAAATTCTCCTCTTTTGGAGCCAAATCCACCCTGAAAAGCATATACAGAACTAAGACCAGCTGTTAAGACAAGGGTTAGAGCGAGAACAGCTAAACCCACTATTCTTTTGTTAGATGTCATAATTAATATAATGTTAATGAATTAAATAGAGTACACTCTATTCATTAATACGCATCTGTAAAAATTTTCTTTCATCAGGAAACATAGATGGTTTTATTAACCCATTTGGTTTAAAATTTTCTTTAGGCCATTTTTTATAAGAGCCAATCATACACTCTTCTGCATGAAAAGTTTCATCGTCTAATAAGTCACCAACCATTCTAACTACTTGACCCTGTTCTGGTTTTATCTCATTAACAACAGACTCTTTTAATTCAATTTGCCAAACCTTATCATTAAAATCTTTTATTTGAAAATGTTGGTCATCTTCTACAGAAATAATTTGACCAGCTAATAAGCCTTTTTCTGGATGACACCACATTCCCATTCTTCTGTTAATTAACTGATTATATTGAGGAAAACGTTGAGATAGAATGTCATCAGTTAATCGTCCGGCTCTAAAATTATGTAAAAATAAACCCAATAAAAAGCTGATTACAAAACAAACAATCAATAAAGTAATTATTTGATATTTATACCCCTTTTTAGTGTGTTGCAGATTATATAAAGCCAGAAAGATAAAAAGAATAAAACAAAGAATCCAAAAATAAGGAAATGTAATTAAAACAAATTTAAAAAGATTGCCGCTCATTTGACGATGGAATGCCCAGTCATTGTTTTTTAATAAATAAATCATCACAGAAAAAGCTAAACTTCCAATAATTAAAGTAACAATACTAAAGAACCAAATAAAATTATTTTTTAATATAAATTTCCATTTTGCTTTAGGTTCTAAATTTTTACTTTTAATTTTTTCTAAGATTTTTTGACCAATATTTTTGTTCATCTTATTATTTTATTTTAAATTAATATTTTGTTTCTTTGTTTCTTGTTTAAATTTTTGTTTGGCTCTATTTATTAATGTCGCCACTGTTCCCATTGGCTTTTTAATAATATCTGATATTTCTTTATAATCTTTATCTTCTAAAAATTTTAAAACCAAAACTTCTCTGTACTTTACATCTAAACTATTTAAAATATTGTAAATATTCTTTTTTAAATATTCTAAATCAACTCCTTTATTAATATCTAAATCAGAAGCTATTTGATTTAAAATATCAACATCTACATCTAACACAGCATCCTTGGGTCGAGATTGTTTTTTCCGATAATGGCTAATGACTTGATTATGAGTAATACGATAAACCCAAGAAGAAAATTTTAAACTTTGGTCAAAATCATTTAAATTAGTATAGATTTTAATAAAAACCTCTTGTAAATTATCTTCAGCTTCTTCTTTGGTAAAATTAGAAATTCTTAAGATATATCTTAATAGCTTATCTTCATATCTTTTTATCAAACACAAAAAGAAGTTTCTGTCTTCCAGGGTCAGAATAGCAATCTCTTCATCGGTTTTATACTGACAATGCTCTATCTTAAACATGTCTTTATTATATCTCTATATCAAATAATAAGCAAAAATCTTTTATTCATATCTTAAAGAGGATTAATGGTCAAATATTTATCTCATTAAAAAATAAACGGACAACAGTTGAATTATTACAATTACGGATTATTAATATCCGATTGCAATTGAATTGTTTTTGCAGTATAGCTACCACCCGAATTTTCGCTTCCACCTACAAAAATTTGTTCTCCTTCGCTAAGATCGGTTAGATTGCCTTTAACAGATTTAGTTACTTGCGTGCTGTTGCTCACGAAAACTATTTTTGTCGAACCATCACTAAGTTTGATCGTTAAGCTATCTTCACTTTGAGAGATAATTTCTCCAGAAAGAGATTGACCGCCTACTCCAGAACCAAATTGGCCACGAACCGCGCGTTCTCCAAGAGCGCCGCTATCGCCAAGTTCTTGAAACTTTTGTTGTCTTTCTTCGGGAGAAAAATTTTGAAGAACACTGTCCGAGAATGCTTTTGCTGGACAATAGCTCTCTGCGTATTTCATTCCTCCGTAGAAAGCTCCTCCCCCGACAGCTACTGCGACCGCCACAATAATTAATAATATTTGTTTTGACATAATTGTATAGTTAATTTTTAATTTTTAAACTTGACCTTTTCATTTTGATTTTTGCCTGCCCCGTAGCATCCCGAAGGGATTGCTTCGGGGATTTTTGACCCCATACCAGAACCTCCGGTTCGGTACGGGGCAAGTTTTTGATTTTTGAATTATTCGTATCTCAATGAATCAATGGGGTTGAGTTTAGCTGCTTTCTGGGCGGGCCAGTAGCCAAAGACAATTCCAATGCTGGCAGATACGCTAAAAGCTAAAATAATTGAAAATGAAGAAATTTTAGTGGCCATACCAGTAAAAAAAGTTATTCCGTAGGCAAGTCCACTTCCCAGAATTATTCCAAGAACTCCACCGAGAAAAGTAAGCATTACTGCCTCAAGTAAAAACTGCAGACTAATATCTAACCTTTTAGCTCCAATAGCTTTACGGAGACCGATTTCTCGAGTTCTCTCGGTTACAGTGGTCATCATCATATTCATAATTCCGATGCCACCGACAATGAGAGAAATTCCAGCAATTGCTGCCAGTAAAATAGTCATCGTGTTGGTCATTGAGGTGCTTGCTTCAAGAATATCTTCCTGACTTATGACGCTAAAATCAGCGAGCAAGGGATCTGCAATATTATGCAATGTCAAAAGTAAATTAGTAATGCCGGTTTTGACCTGAGCCATTATTTGAGAACTTTCGGCTTGAACGCTAATCGTTGAAACATAATCAGCCCCGACTAAAAATTTCTGAGCCGTTGTTATGGGAATGAAAATCATAACATCTTGACTGCCAAAACCGGTGCCGCCCTTAGATTGGGTTACGCCAATAACTTTAAAATTTATGCCATTAATTCTTATTGTTTGCCCGACCGGATTTACTCCCTCGCCAAAAAGATCATCTCGGGTTGTCGGTCCTAAAACCGCAACTTTTGAAAGTGAATGGATATTTTGCTCGGAAATAAATGAACCCTGAGCCATTTCAATATTTTTCACCAACAAATAAGAAGAAACCGTTCCTACTATTTGAGTATTAGTGTTGTTGATTTTAAATACCACTTGATAACGTTGAGAAAGCTCTGGCGCTACGGCTTGGATTCCGGAAACATTTTCTGCTATAGCTTCAGCATCTTCAATGGTCAAAGTTTGAGCTGTGCCTCTGGCAGCTCTGACTTGGGAAAAACTTGCTTGGGATCCCGGCGAAATTGTAATTAAATTTGAACCCATCGCTTGAATATTTGATTCTATAGAGCCTGCCGCACCCTGGCCAATGGAAATCATTGCAATAACTGAACCAATTCCAATAACGATACCTAAAATGGTCAAGCCTGACCTGACTTTATTGGCAGAAATAGCAGAACATGTTTCTTTAAACAAATCAGTAAAAAGCATAAAGTTTATTCTTTAATTTGCTGAACTATTTTGTGCCGGCGATTAATAGTGTCCTCAACAATTTCTCCGTCTTTGATAGAAATTACCCTTTTGGCTTTTTCGGCAATATATCGTTCGTGAGTAATCAAAATAATTGTTCGACCTTGACTATTAAGGTTCTTAAAAGTTTCAAGCACAATTTCTCCTGTCTTACTGTCAAGATTGCCAGTGGGTTCATCTGCTAAAATCAAAGAAGGATTATTGACCAGGGCCCGGGCAATAGCTACCCTCTGCATTTCGCCCCCTGAAAGTTGATTGGAAAGATGCACAAAATGTTTTTCATCTAAACCCGCGTTTAATAAAACTTTCTTAGCAGCTTCTTCCCGCTCGGCCTTAGGGATATTCGCATAAACCAAAGGCAGGACCACATTTCGTAAAACTGTTGCCCTGGGCAGAAGATTAAAGGACTGAAAAACAAAACCAAGTTTCTTTTTTCGAATATCAGCCAATTCATCGTCAGAGAATTTAGAAACATCTTTTCCTTCAAAAAAATATTGGCCGCTGGTCGGAACGTCCAGACATCCCAAAATATGCATTAGAGTTGATTTTCCAGAACCAGAAGGCCCAATAATTACTACGAATTCACCATCTTTAATAGAAAAAGAAATGCCTTTTAGTACTTTAGTTTCAATATCGCCTGATTTATAAACTTTTGTGATATTTTTTACTTCTATCATATAGCTTTGCGTTTAGCGAAAATTTTTCATTTGCCCAGTGTTCATTCCTCCAGTGTTTATTCCCGGTATTTGAAATCCCTGAGTTTGAGTAGTTTTGGTTTGAGTTGTCTGAACCGCACTTGGATTAATTGTTGAAACAACAACAATATCGCCCTCTTTGAGACCTGAGACAACTTCAGTGGAAAAATCATTTGAGAGTCCAATTTCTACGGACTGCCGCTTTGGTTGAGTCGGCAATACTGTTCCTGGTGTATTGGCAAATTGCTTATTTGCATCTACTAATTCAACATAGTAAGCACCCTCTTGGAATTTAATGGCGCTGCTTGGCAAAATCAAAACGTCTTGTTTGGCCTCAGTGATTATATCTACTGTAACGCTCATACCAGGTTTTACCTGTTCTACATCAGTATCAAAAATAATCTTAATTCCGTAGCTTACTATCCCTTGAGAAACCTGACCCATTGTGTCAATTTCTATAACCCGGCCAACAATAGTTACCTCGGGCAGAGCGTCAAAAGTAATGGTTGCTTTTTGGTCAACTTTTATATTAGCTGCGTCAATTTCATTGAGAGAGATCTGGGCTATTTTTTGTTTAGTAATAAGAGTTGCCAGAACCGTACTAGAGGAAACCGAATCTCCTTTTTTGATTTTATCATTTTTTTCAGCAATGACACCATCAAAAGGAGCGCGGATAGAACAACTAGCTAATTTCTTTTTAGCATCAAAAAGAGCATCCTCTTTTTGAGTAACAATATTTTCCTGAGACTTAATGTCTTTGGGGTCAACTCCGGCAATTAATTCTTCAAGCGCCAGTTTTTTCTCATCAAATTTTTCCTGAGCAGATTGTAAAGCCCATTCGGCATCTTCAATTTTGTCAGGGGTATTTTTTATAGTATCATCAATAGTATCTTTAATCGCCTGAAGAGAGCTTATATTAGAGGAAACAGCAGAAGCATCACTATCGATTTTGGGCTTCATTTTATCAATATGAGAAGCTGTATTAAGATGTTGATAATCTCTAACTATAATTGCATCAAACATATGGCGAGCGCTGTCTAGAGTTTGGAAAATTGCTCGAGTCGTTTCAAGAGTATCGTTTATCAGTTCATTAACGGTATCGCGGTCATCGTCTTGAAAAACAGTTATAAAAAATACATAGTTTTTATTAAAAAGGTCATTAGATTGGTCATAGTCATTAAGTAATCTTTGGATAAATAAAGAATCCTCACCTAATATTAGCTCATACGCAGTAATATATTTTTTAAGGCTTTGCTCTGTCCCCAATACATCTTTCAGGTTTTTCATATAACTAGATAACTTAAGAAAAACAGCTGCAACGGTATTGTAGCCGTCTTCGTAAGCTGTTATTAAAGAGCTTTCAGTATCTATTTCAATATTTTCATAGCTTTCTTTCGCCTCATTAAAATCACGCTCTGCCTGAGCTGAAGCGACCTCGGCCTGACGCTCGGTGTCATCAAGTATTTTTTCAATATTTTCATAGCTTTCTTTCGCCTCATTAAAATCACGCTCTGCCTGAGCTGAAGCGACCTCGGCCTGACGCAGAGATTGAACATCGGGCGGAGAAAGAAGGTCTTTCAACTCTTCTTTGGCGTCATCTAAAACAATTTCGGCATCATAAATGGCTTGTTGAGCATTTTTTGTGCCTAACTCTGCCAGAAGTTGGCCTGTTTTTACTTCCTGATCTTTATTAATGTAAATGCCCACAATATCTCCTGAAACTTCTGGCTTAATATCAACCTGGTCTAAAACAGTTACCTGGCCTGAACCAGAGACTGATACAATAAGTATGTCCTTTTCAACCGTAGCTACGGTGTAACGAACAGTTTCGTCACCGCCGCCACTGATAGCCTGATA
>JAHIMV010000147.1 GCA_018896315.1 Patescibacteria group bacterium
AAAGAAGAAAAGCCAAAAGAAGAAAATAAATAATAAAAAAAAGCCTATGTTGTTTAAATTAACCAAAACTTTTTGGCTAATAGCTTTAGGTCTTTTTTTTATTTTAATCTGGATTTTAATATTTTTTGTACAAAATAAACAAACACCTGTTTTAGAAACCTTAGAAAATATTCAGAAAGATGAATCAGTTGTTCAAATTGAAGAAGTTCCATTAATAAAGATAGATGTTTCTTTAAAACAAGGAGAAGAGGCACAATTGCCAATTGCATTGGTTTTGGATAACTTTAGTGAATCTTGGCCAACAGCCGGAGTTAATTTTGCCTCTATTGTCTACGAGATGCCAGTGGAAGCAGATATCACCCGCTTTTTAATGATTTTTAATCAAGAAGCTCTGCCGGATAAAATAGGACCAATTAGATCAGCTCGTCCTTATTTTGCTGAGCTGGCTGAAGAATACAGTGGTCTGTTTGTCCATGCTGGAGGCAGCCCTGACTTTTTACAAAAAGTAAAAGATAGAGAATATCAAATATATAATTTAGATGAAATCAGTGGTGATGGAAAATATTTTTGGCGGGATAATCAAAAAGATAAACCTCATAATATATATATTTCAAAAGAATTAATTACCCAAGTAATAGAAAACAAAAACCTGACCAATGAGTTAAAGTCAGATTTTATTCCTTGGCCGTACAATCAAATGGATTTAATTGATGTCCAAGTAAATAATTTAATTGTTAAAATTGATTATCGAGAGCCAGTTATTTGGCAATTTGACAAAGAAAAACAAGCTTATTTACGTTATCAAAATGGAAAAGAATTTGTTGATGAAAAAGGGAGACAAGTGCAAACGCCCAATTTGATTATTCAAAAAACGAAAATCAAAGTTTTAGATACTATTGGCCGCAGAGAGATTACCACCTTGGGTCAAGGTGAAGCACTTATTTTTCAAAAGGGTGTTTTAATTCAGGGAACTTGGCAAAAATTAGAAAAAAATAAAAGAACTATATATTATAATTCTCAAGGGAAGGAAATAGAATTTTTACCCGGATCAATTTGGATAGAGATTGTTTCTAATAATCACCAGATTCTTTACTAATTATTTTTCTGTTTCCAAGTATTTAATAATCCGTTCTAAGCCGCCGTTTAGAATTTGTTCAAGGTCGTGCCATGATTTTTTAACTCTATGGTCAGTAACCCGGTCTTGAGGAAAATTATATGTTCTGATTTTTTCTGAACGATCACCAGTGCCAATATGGGACTGCCTTTTTATTTTTAGGTTTTTATGTTTTTTTTCCTCTTCAATAACGAGTAAACGCGAACGAAGAACAGTTAATGCTCTTTCTTTGTTTTGTTTCTGACTTCTTTCGTCCTGACAAGAAACAACTAAATCAGTAGGTAAGTGGGTAATTCTAATGGCTGTCTCATTTTTTTGAACGTTTTGTCCACCATGACCTGAAGCACGAAAAGTATCAATTTTAAGGTCGCCTGGATCTATATTTATATCAATGAGATCAGCTTCGGGGAGAATAACAACCGAAGCAGCTGAAGTATGAAGGCGGCCGCTTTTTTCTGTTTCTGGAATACGTTGAACGCGATGAACTCCGCTTTCATTTTTCAAAGCCTGATAAGCACCTTGTCCTCTAATTTCAAAAATTATTTCCTTAAATCCGCCAATGCTTGTGGGATGAGAAGAAATTATATAAATTCCCCAGACTTTTCTTTCAGCATAGCGAGAATACATTCTAAATAAATCAGCTGCAAACAAGGCTGCTTCATTGCCACCTGTACCCGCTCTAATTTCAATGATAGCATTTTTTTTATCAATTTTACTCTGAGGCTTGGTTTGTTCTTTTATTTTCTCCTCTAATATTTTTTTATCTTTCTCTAGAAGTTTAACCTCTTTCTTGGCCAAATTAATCATATCAGTATTTAATTCTTCGTTTAAAAATTTTTCCGTGTTAAAGATTTTCTGATTAATCTCCTGTAATTGACGAAAATCCCTCATTAAATCTTTTAATTGATTGTATTTTTGAGAAATTTCTCTTAACTTTTCTGGATTATTATAAACATTAGGATCTTGTAATTGATCCTCTAAAGATTTAACTTGTTCTTTAAATTGATCAGCTTGATCTTGCATATGCCAAATTTGTTAAAATTTTAGAGCGCAGCGAATTAAATTTTATTAGAAATTTGAGCACCCTGTTAAATGCCGCCCTGCGGCAATTTCGCTAAAAGCGAAATTATTTAACAGGGTAAAGGTTTTGTTACTGAATTTTCTGCTCCGCCAACTGGCGGATTGAAAATATCAGACAAAACTCTTTACTTCGTTTTATTCTTTTTAGTTTTATCCTTAATATTCTTTTTTAAAGCAGAAGATTTAGCCAGCATTTTTTCATATCTTTCTAGTCTTCCAGCTGTATCAATGAATTTCTGTTTACCAGTATAAAGAGGATGACAATTTGAGCATATTTCCACTTCGGTTAGTTTTTGAGTTGAGCCCACAGTAAATTCAGCGCCGCAGGCACATTTAATTTTTGCTTTTGGATAATATTTTGGATGAATACCCTGTTTCATAAAAATCACTTTAACAATTTAACAACTCAATAAAAATTTTAGCAGGAATAATAAAAAAAGCAAGAGATAGTTTATTTTGTTTGCCCTCCGTCACTTTTATTTCAAAAGTGATGGGGGTTTTCTTTTTTTATAATTATGTTAATATAAATTCATATCATTAAAGTCTAATTTTTAATCTATTTAAGTTTATGGAGAAAAAGCAAGCAAAATTTAATAAAGTTAAAATGCCTTCTACTGATGAACTAGCTAAAGCAGGTGTGCATTTGGGTCATCATAAGACTAAACGTTCACCTAAAATGGAACCATATATTTATGGGGTGAAAAATAATATTAATATTATTGATTTAGATAAAACAGTAGAAAAACTTCAACTAGCTGTTAATTTTCTTACAGAGCTGGCTAGTCAGGGAGGAGTTGTTTTATTTGTAGGGACTAAACCAGCTGCCAAAGATATAATTCAAAAATCAGCTCAAGAAATAGGAGCCCCGTTTGTTGTTGAACATTGGTTGGGTGGAACCTTAACCAATTTTTCTACTATTTCTGAATTAATGAAAAAATTAAATAAAATGACAGAAGAGAAAAAGCAAGGAGGCTGGGAAAAATATTCTAAAAAAGAGCAGTTAGAAATAAAAAAGAAATTAAATCGTTTAGAAAAAATGGTAGGAGGAATGAGAGAGATAAACAAAAAGCCAGACGCCATTTATGTAATTGATTTACAAAAAGAAAAAACAGCTATTCGTGAAGCCAGGCGGTCAAAAGTACCAGTAATTGCTTTAGTTGATACAAATTCCAATCCTGAATTGGTTGATTGGCCAATTCCTGGAAACGATGACGCAGTTAAATCAATTGAGTTGATTACTAGTTTAGTGGCTGAGGCTATTGAACAGGGGAGAAAAAAAATAAAAAATTAAATTAGGGATTAGGTAATCGGGTAATCGGGTAATCGGGTAATCGGGATAAAAAATAATTTTACATTTTAATTTGTCATTTTTCATTTTGATTTTTAAATTTTACATTTTTTATGGTGAATCTAAAATTAGTGCAAAAACTTCGTCAAACATCTGGGGTCGGAATTCTTGATTGTCAAAAAGCCATTAAAGAATCTAAAGGTGACTTAGAAAAAGCATTTGAGATATTAAGAAAAAAAGGCATTGCTAAAGCGGCCAAAAGAGATAGTCGAAAAACCAGTGTTGGGATTATTAAATTTTTTGTCACCCAAGATAATCAAGAAGGATATATAGTAAGTGTTAATTCAGAAACTGATTTTGCTGCTCAGAGCGAGCGTTTTCAAAAATTTTCCGAAAATATCCTAGTTTTTATAAAAAAAGAAAAACCACAAAATCTAGAAGAATTAAATAAAAAATTCAAAGATGAAATAGATAATGTGGAGGGGGTTATTGGAGAACGAATAGAAATAGGTAATTACGGAGTCTTAAAAGGAGACCTTATTACTGGCTATTCGCATATGGATGGAAAAATTGGCGTATTGGTTTCACTTGATTTTGAAGGTGATATAAAGGCTTATAAAGATGAATTAAATAAATTAGCTCACGAAATTGCCCTACAAATTACTGCTCTTAATCCTGGTTGGATCTCTGAAAAAGAAGTTCCTCAAGAAGTTATTAAAAAGGAAAAACAAATTTATCAAGCTAATATTGATAAAAACAAACCATCCCAGATTGTGGAAAAAATATTACAGGGTCAAATACAAAAATTCTATAAAGAAAATTGTCTTTTATTACAAGCTTTTATTAAAGATGATTCATTGACCATTCAGGATTTAATCCAACAAAAAATTAATAAGATCGGTAAAAATATTCAAGTAAAAAAATTTATCAGGTTTTCTTTGTAGAATTTAAAGCTCTGGGTAGAGCCTCAAGCTTTCACTCCGCGGCATCCGTTTTTGCCGTCGCCCACTAAATGGAAAAATAGAAAATAGTAATAGAAAATAATGAAGAGAATTGCTGATTGTTAATTGCTAATTATTAGGAAAGCTATTATTGTTTATTATACTAACAATCAACAATAAACAATTAACAATTAGTCCAGTTTATATATAACCATTTTCAAATGTTCTAATGTTCTAATGTTCTAATGTTAAAATGTTAAAATGATCATTGTTTTTGTTCAATTAGCTCCTTGGGATTCCCCTTATACTTTAATGCAAGTACGGGGAGGAGAATTGGTTGAAAAAAATCAATTTAAGGTTAATGATTATTTAATTATTAAAACAGATTTAGGTACAGATTTAGGTAAGGTTATTAAAATTGAAGAAAAATCAAAAGAAGAAGACGATCAACAACAGAAAAATTTTATCCTTAGAAAAGCTAATTCTCGTGACCTTGAGAAATTAAAGGAAAAAAATAAGCATAAAAAGAAAATTCTTAAAAAATGTGAGCAGTTAGTCAAAAAAAGAAAGCTGTCTATGAAAGTCATTGATGCTCATTTTAGTTTTGATGGAAGTAAAATTATTTTTGCCTTTACGTCTCCTAGTAGGATAGATTTTCGTCTTTTGGTTAAAGATTTAGTTCAGGAGTTTCATAAGTCAATCAGGATGCACCAAGTAGGAGCTCGTCAAGAAACTGGTTTAGCCGGAGACGCTGGACCATGTGGTCGCTCACTTTGTTGCCTAGCTTTTTTAAAAAAGTTAGGTCATGTTACCACAGAAATGATGTTTGATCAACAGCTTGCTCAACGTGGACCAGAGCGCTTGTCTGGAATTTGTGGAAGACTTAAATGTTGTTTAGCCTTTGAAAATGAAATGTATAAAGATTTAAAAGAAAAGCTGCCTGCTCTAGGAGAAAAGGTTAAGACTAAAAAAGGAAATGGTAAAGTAGTTGATTGGCACATTTTAAAACAAACAGTGATGGTTGAAATAATAGATGAGAAAGAAAAACAAAAAATAATTATTGAGGTTCCGATTGACGAAATTATGTAAAGAATTATATGAAATTCAAATTTATTAGTTTATTAATTCTTGCTTTGATGACAATCATTTTATCTGGTTGCCAAAATAGCAAAGAACAAGAGGAAATTATGTCTTTAGAAGTTTTAACACAAAAAAATGCAGTTATTGTTATTGCTTTTCAAGGATTTCAAGATTTTGAATATTCTGAAATCAGACAGATTTTAGAATATGCTGGCATTAAAATTATTATTGCCAGCTCATTAAAAGGAGAAGCTCAGGGTAAATCAGGACAAAAAGTGACAGTTGATATGATTATTGATGAAGTTGTTCCTGAAGATTTTGACGCTTTGGTTTTTATTGGCGGACCAGGAGCTTTAGAATATGTTGACAATTTATCAGTTCATCAATTAATTCAACAAGCAGTTAACAAAGATAAAGTTTTAGCAGCAATCTGTATTGCCCCGGAAATTTTAGCCCAAGCAGGTGTTTTAAAAGAAAAAAAAGCTACAGTTTGGTCAGATCCAGTTGATAAATCAACAATTGAAGTTTTGGAGAAAGGGGGAGCAGAATATTTAGATCAAGCAGTAGTTGTTGATGGGAAAATAGTTACTGGCAATGGCCCAGAGGCGGCCACTGAATTTGGACAGAGAATTGTTGAAGTTTTAAATAAATAACGCGATGCCAATATACGAATGCATTCAAATGATACGAATATTAGTATAATTAGTATCAATTAGTATATTAGTATCGATTAAATGAAGTGTCTTATGACTAAAATTGCTATAAATGGTTTTGGTCGTATTGGTCGACCAAGTTTCCGCCTTGCTTTTGATTCTCCAGAATTAGAAGTGGTGGCAATTAATGATTTAAGCGAGGTCAAAATTTTGGCTCATCTTTTAAAACACGATTCGATTTATGGAAAATTTAAACATTCAGTGAGTATCAATGGAAATAATTTAGTAGTTAATAACAAGGAAATTCCTGTTTTTGCAGAAAAAGATCCGACAAATTTACCTTGGAAAAAGTTAGATGTTGACCTGGTCTTAGAATGCACAGGTCATTTTACTACCAAAGAATTAGCTGAAAAACATTTAAAAGCTGGAGCAAAAAGAGTATTACTTTCAGCTCCACCTAAAAGTAAAGATATCCCTACTTTTGTTTTAGGCGTGAATCAAGAAAAATTTAACTCAAAAACAGATTTAATTGTTTCAAATGCTTCTTGCACAACTAATTGTTTAGCTCCAATAGCAAAAATTCTAAATGACAATTTTATAATTAAACAAGGATTTCTTAATACTATTCATGCTTATACTAATGACCAAAGACTTCATGATTCACCACATAAAGATTTGCGTCGAGCACGTTTAGCTGGAGAAAATATAATTCCAACAACAACTGGAGCTACTAAGTCAGTTATTGAAGTCATTCCAGAATTAAAAGGAAAACTGGAAGGTTTAGCTATTCGTGTACCGGTTTCAGTTGTTTCTATTATCGATTTTGTTTGTGTAGTAGAAAAACCAGCTACGATTGAAGCAGTTAATAATAAGTTTAAAGAACTAGCCAAAGGAGATCTAAAAGGTGTTTTAGATGTTACCGAAGAACCTTTGGTTTCTTCAGACTTTATTGGTAATTTTCATGCTGCTATTGTTGATTTATCATTAACACAAGTTATTGATAATTTAATTAAAGTAGTTGCTTGGTATGACAATGAATATGGTTATGCTTGTCGATATATTGCCATGGCTGAATATATTGGTAAAAATATTTAACAATGACCATTGATCAGATTAAAGAAAATCTTGTTGATTTATTAAAAAAGGCATTACTAGATCTCCCCAAAGATTTTATTTTTGAACTTGAGCCCCCGCCTCAACCTGAGATGGGGGATTTGTGTTTTTCTTGTTTTAAAATTGCCAAACATTTAAACCAATCACCAGATCAAACAGCCAGTGATTTGGCTAAGCTCTTTGGCACTAAAATTCCTTTAATTGATTTAGTAGATAAGATAGAAGCCAAAGGCCCTTATCTTAATATTTTTTTAGAGAAAAATATTTGGTTTGAAACAGTCTGCCAGCAAGTTTTAAAACAAAAAGACAAGTTTGGTCACACAAAAACTGGTAAAGGTAAAAAGATTTTAATTGAATATTCTGCTCCTAACACAAATAAACCTCAACATTTAGGTCATTTAAGAAATAATTTTTTAGGCTGGACCATGGCCAATCTATTTTCTACTACTGGAGCCAAAGTAATCAAGGCCAATTTAGTTAATGATAGAGGGGTGCATATTTGCAAATCAATGTTGGCTTATCAAAAATGGGGACAAGGAAAAACACCAGAATTAGAGAAAATTAAAGGCGATCATTTTGTTGGCCAATATTATGTATTATTTGAAGAAAATGCTAAAGAAAATCCAGAATTATTAGACGAAGTTCAAGAAATGTTAAAGCAGTGGGAAGAGGGGAATGCTTCAGTGATGACTCTTTGGCAACAGATGAATCAGTGGGCGATTAATGGACTAAAACAGACTTATGAGAAAATTGGCGTTGAGTTTGATTATTGGTATTTTGAAAGCGATATTTATAATTCAGGAAAGAAAATAGTTCAAAAAGCCTTAAAAAAGAAATTGTGCTATCAAAGAGAAGACAAAGCCATTGAAATTGATTTAACGCATACGAATAGCGCGCTACGAATGCGCCCATGCGAATATAAAAAAGAAAATTTAGGAAAGAAGGTTTTACTTAGGCCCAACGGTACTAGTGTTTATATTACTCAAGATATTGGTTTGGCTAAATTAAGACAGGATCAATTTGAGCCAAATAAAGCTATTTATGTAGTCGGCTCAGAACAAGACTATAGTTTTAGGGTCTTATTTAAAATTTTAGAGATTTTTGGTTTTGATTGGGTTAAGAGTTCTTATCATCTTTCTTATGGCTTGGTTTTTCTTCCCAAGGGAAAAATGAAATCCAGAGAAGGGGAGATAGTTGATGCAGATAATTTAATTAATCAAATGGAGCAATTAGCCAAATCAGAGACATTAAACCGCAATCCCAGCCTTAGTCCAACTGAAGTTTCCAAAAGAGCAGAAATAATTTCTTTAGCCGCTTTAAAATTTTATTTACTTAAGTTTACTCCAAGCCAACAGGTTAATTTTGATCCCCAAGCTTCAATTTCTTTTGAGGGAGATAGCGGCCCATATATTCAATATACTTACGCCAGAATCAAAAGTATTTTAAAAAAATTTGATCATAAAGAAAAAACAAATAAAATTGATTATTCAGTTTTAGGCAACAAAGAAGAAACAGAATTATTTAAACTATTATTTATCTTTCCCCAAATACTTGAGAAATCAGTTAATACTTACAATCCTTCTCATTTAGCTCATCATGTTTTAAGATTAAGTCAAAGATTTAATGAATTTTATCACCAACACCGAGTTTTAAAAGCTGAGCCTAAATTAAGAAATGGCCGATTAAAGCTAATTCAAGCCGTAGCAGAGGTAATTAAAAATAGTCTTCATTTATTAGGCATAAAAATTTTGGAGGAGATGTAATAATTAAAATCCCAAACTACAAATCCTAAATCCCAAACAAATTCTAAGTTCAAAATTCTAAGTTCCAAACGTTTTGGATATTGGTCATTGGAATTTGAGTATTGTTTGTAGTTTGGTGCTTGGAATTTGGTGCTTAACTTTTCGAGTAGCGATACTAATAAATCAAGCATATAATAAGTCAATATGGACAATAAAAAGACATTAATTTTATCCCTTGGAGGTTCATTAATTGTTCCTCAGGGGAAAATTGCGGTTAATTTTCTTAAAAATTTTAGAAAATTAATCCTTAAATTATTAAAACAAGGTTATAAAATTGTTATTATCACTGGTGGGGGAGGGATTTGTCGTCAATACAACAAGGGAGCGCAAAAGATTACTAAAATTAAACATATAGATTTGGATTGGTTAGGTATTTCCATAACAAAGATTAACGCAGAATTAATAAGAACGATTTTTTCTCAATACGCTTATAAAAAAGTTTTAAGTAATCCTAATT
>JAHIMV010000013.1 GCA_018896315.1 Patescibacteria group bacterium
TAGAAAAGCTTTACAGATTTCTTTTTCTGAAAGTTTGTATTCAATCTCTCTTTCAAACCTGTCTTCTTTAATCAATTTCTTGGGGAGCATTTCTATTATTTTTAACCTCCATAAAAAACAATATTATTTTTATTCACTCCATTTAATTATTTATCTTTTATTGATTAGTATTTTGATATTTTTCTACTTAACTCCCCCTCTTCTTCTCGCATTATTTTTGTAATTATAACATATCAAGTCAATTTAAATAAGTATAACTCTGGAATTTTCTCTTATTTCTTTTACCCCCTTTACACTTCATGTTTATGGAGCTGAGCACACTTAATTAATCTTTTTGTTAATTTATTATACTTTGGTTGTGGAATTTGTTAAGTAAATGAATATTTAAGCGAAATCTAAAAACCAATAACCGATAATTTATTTTTATCATTTTTTACCCAAAAAAAGAGGATTTTTGAAATTTTTAGAGAATATTATTTATATACACTTTTAAAAAGATGTTATTGATAAAAATTCTAAATTATGAGGGGAGGAAAAATTATAAAAAAGAAATTCAATCAAGTATATCAATTTAAAATTACCTTAAAGGGCATTAAGCCACCCATTTGGCGGAGGATACAAGTTCCGAAAACTTATACTTTTTATGACCTACATGTCGCTATTCAAGATGCTATGGGCTGGTATGATTGTCATCTTCATGAATTTGAAATAATTTATCCATTAATTGATTTAAAAGTAAATATTGGAATCCCAAATGAAGAACCTATGTGGGAATTTACGTGGAACAAAAAAGTTCTTCCTGGTTGGAAAGTAAAAATAACTGATTGTTTTTTAATGGAAAATCAATCAGCTGAATATATATATGATTTCGGTGATTATTGGAGACATAAGGTAACCCTGGAAAAAATACTCCCAAAAGAAAAAAATATTATCTACCCTATTTGCATTAAAGGGAAAAGAGCTTGTCCCCCTGAAGATTGTGGAGGACCTCTCGTTTATGATGACTTTTTAGAAAGCATAAGAAATCTCAATGATGAACAACATGAAGAAAGGTTAGAATGGATTGGAGGAGAATTTGATTCAGAACATTTTGACACAAATGAAGTTATTTTTGATAATCCTGCTGAACGTTTTAAAAATGCCTTTGGTATAAGATGAATTGTGAGATAAAAAAATGATATTAACCATAGAAGATATAAAAAAATTATGTACTGAAACTTCTTTTGTACGCGGCTTGGAATATTTCCAGATGGGTAGTGTTACCGACTTAGAGCAATTCGGGAACAAAATCACCGCTACGGTAGAATACAAAAAGCCAAATATATAAAACCATTTTTAAAAGAATGGTGAATATTGCCAAAGAGATGCCAGATTGGGAAATTAAAAAGATCTGACTAAATTTTTACTACTAAATCAAAGAACGACTGTTACAAAAGTAAAAATCTGGTTAACTAAAAAGTTAGGCAAAAGAGAATAAATATTTTTGTAAAAGGTGGTGATTAATTATGGAAACAGATTTAAATAGAATTAAAAAGTTGTCAGAAGAGAAAGAAGATGAAAATTGGAAATTTAGGTCTTTTTTAAAAGTATGTAATATCCCTTCGAAAAAAATGGATTCAATAGTTCATAGATTGTATCACCAGGTAGCTTCAAAAATTGATTGTGAGTCTTGTGTAAATTGTTGTAAAGAATTAAATGCAGTTTTAGATCAGGAAGATTTAAAAAAATTATCTAAATGTTTAGAAATTTCTATTGAACAATTAAAAGATCAGTACCTGACAAAAGATACGGATTTGGATTCCAAAAAATTTACATTTAAGAAAAGACCTTGTCCCTTACTAAAAAATAATTTATGTTCTATCCCTATCAATTATCGTCCTAAAGATTGTGTATCCTACCCTTATCTCCTTAAAAAGGATTTTACTTCCCGATTAATGGGTGTAATAGGTAATTGTTCTGTTTGCCTAATTGTATTTAATGTTTATGAACTGCTAAAAGATGAAATTTGGCATAAACATTTTTCTGATGTGTTCAGTGACTTTTATTAAAATCATAAACTGTGGATTATACTAAATAAAATATTTTGGTTACTAATTCACTTTGAGGTAAAGAAAATTTAATTAATCTTTTTATTAATTGTATTATTTTTAAGTGATGTTTACACTTTCTAATCTTTCCTATAAAATATTATTTATATAAAACTTTTAAAAAAGTTATTGATAAAAATCCTAAATTATAAGAGGAGGAAAAGTTATGAAAAAGAAATTTGATCAAGTATATCAATTTAAGATTACCTTAAAGGATATTAAGCCACTCATTTGGCGAAGGATACAAGTCCCAAAAACCTATACCTTTTGGGATTTTCATGTAGCCATCCAAGATTCTATGGGCTGGTTTGATGGTCATCTTCATGAATTTGAGATAAATAATCCACTAACTGGACTAAAAACACTGATAGGAATTCCAGAGGAAGAGTTCGCAGATTATAAAGTTCTTCCTGGTTGGAAAATAAAAATAGCGGACTACTTTTTAAGGGAAAATA
>JAHIMV010000014.1 GCA_018896315.1 Patescibacteria group bacterium
CTGTCCCCCTAAGACGACCTTTTAAAATACGCATCAATTGCGGGTTTTAAAGAGAAAAATCGGGTTTGGCAAAAAATTGACCAAACAAAAGCCTGAAAATTTAATTGAGAAATAAATTAAAAAAATTAAATTATTTAAAAAGTAAAGTAAATACAAAGACTATAAAGAGAATTATGCATATAATTCATGTAAATTCTGAGTATGTAAATGTAATGCAGTTATCCGATTTAGCAAGTGGTGCCATAAAGGATCATTTCACAGGTAAAAACAAGGATTTAAAAGGAATCATTAAAAAAAGGCTACTTAAAAGAGTATTGTAAAACGGATAAAACAAAAAAGTGGGCACCCAGACCTGTGACACACTTTTTCATTAATAAATATAGCAAATATGTATATATGTGTCGTGCGCTGTAAGTGCGCTGTAAGTTATCCACAGCTCATCAGAGTTGGCGAAAAGTGAGGAAGAGGAAATGGGGGACGTTCCTCAAAATGAAGTTAATTTGGTGTCAGTGGAAAAGCCATATTAAAGACAAGCAGACGAGAATTGTCTATCTATCCATATTCCCACATCGTTCCATTGCCCGAGTTTAGAGATTTTGTAATTTGTATGCAATTACACGAAAACATTTCGTATAATAGCGAGTTATACGCCATAATAAAAAGCCTCTTTTATTTTTTTAAATAATTTTGGCAATTGGCGAGGTCGATATAACTTGATTTAATATAAATTAATAATAGAAAGAAAATAAATATGAAAAAAGAATTTTATCCTCATAAACAAACCAATGAAGAAGGAATAAAGATAAAAACAGAAAATGAAAACAATTTGGAGAAACAAGAAATTTCCGAAGATTTAAAAAAGAGAGCTGAAAGTTATGTCCAAAAGTATAAAAATACAGCATATCCTGAAAAAGGAGAATCAGAGGAAGAAGTAATAGCAGAAATAGAGAAGAGAAAGAATGAACAAGAATATATAGCAAATCAAATGATAAAAGAACTTAATATTGATGAAGAATTATTTGCTGAGGAGACGGAAAAATTAGCTAACTTAATGCGAAAAAAATGGGGTGAAAGAAACGATAAATATAAAAGTATGAGTAATGTAGAAATATTGTCAAGCTATTCTGATATTTGTGATCAAAGTGGTTCTTCACAAATGATAGCAAAAAGTCAATTAGAGAGTGAAGGTTTTAAATTATTAAATACAGATGCTGGTTTTAAAATATTAAAACTCAAAAACCTCTATCATAGGGATCACTGGCATAGCTAAAATAAATTGCCAAAAATTTACATTAAGGAATCGGCTTTTTATTAGAGCGTATAACAGCGTATATCTGACTAAGACTTTTATACAAAAGCCTTCGCCCAAATTGCTCCTTTTAGTCGCAACATCAGATATACGCAAACGTTATACGAAATAAATTTTTTATCTTTGTGGAAATTTCAAGGTTTGTGCGTTGAAAAACGAAGAAAATTTGATTTTTTATTTTATTTAAGAGGGGGATAAATTAAGGACATAAATTAATTATAGTATGTCAGACAATATTATACTAATTAAACCAATGTATCCTTGCCAGGCTGTACCGGTAGTAGTCTTTGGAAAACGTTGTCCAAAACCTTGTTTGTATTGTGATCTTAACCGGAGACAATTTGCCAGTGATCAAATAATCGCCTCTGGACGGAAAGAGACTTTGAGAAATTTACAAAAATTTAAGGGAGCTTACTTTAGCGCCGTCGCTGACTGTTTTTTGCCCGCCAATTGCGGCCTGACTCATTATCTGTTGGAACATACTTGGAAAAGAAAAGAAAATTTTGTGCCCTTAATAGTCACTAAGCAAGTCATTCCTAGCAAATCTATTAAGTTGTTAATAAAAAATAAACATCGTGTTGTTGTTCAAATATCATTACCCTGCCTGAATCAGAAACTTCTTTCTCTTTTAGAGCCCGGTGCGGCCCCAATTACCAAAAGATTGGAAGTAATAAAAAAATTAATTAGAGGCGACGTACCAGTTATCGTCGTGGTGATGCCGTGGTTTGATATTTATGAAAAAAATGAAAGCATTGAAGATCTTCCGCGGGTATTAAGCAGGATTGGAGTAAAACGATGCATCATTGGTACCGGCGTATTACCAGAGCCACAGAAACAACGGATTGTTGATTTAAATAATAAGTTGATTTTGAAAGCCATTAGCAAAATGACTGTCACTAAACAAGTAACAACCAAACTTGGTTATACTTTACCATTTAAAAAAAGAATTCCAGCATTTTGCAGATTAATCAATGCTTTTCATAAATTTGGTATCAAAGCCAGAATTTGTACAGCTGATAATCTTGACCTAATTAATAAGACTAGATTGCCTCTTTGTACGGAATTTCGGCACAACTTGTTTCGTAAAAATAAAGATTAGTAATTTTTTACATTTCTGAATGTTGGTATTATTTTAGTTTAGAAAATTATTGACTCATTTATGACGAAAGAATCTCCTGACATTTTTTACGGCCCAACTAGGGCCCAGATACTCAAAACTCCTGAACATCAGAAGAAGGTAGACTTGGCATTTGAGAAAGCTAACGAAGTTTTACCTAATCTTCTTAAATTTGACGAGCAATTAATGACTCACATGCATCCAGATAAGGAAGACCACATTGGAGGTTACAAATTACAAGGCTATATAGGTGAGGCATTTTTAAAGCATCTTACTAAATTAGGATTAGAAAATAGATTTTATAACACTAAGTTTGATATGAAATTTCTACAGCCAATTATTCACGATGGAACAATAGTTAATATGCATTTTGAACGCCAAGGTGATGTAAAAAAAATACCAAACGAAAATATCATACACAGTAAATGGCGCGTTGTTGTCTCTCGTGCCCAAACAACTCATTTATCTCAAGAAAAAGATTCCACAGTATATTGCAAAGCAAGCTTTGATCTCATTGGACCTCATCCCCAATATATTCGTCCCGGTGATAGTCAAATTGAATTTGATTTTAAAGACTAAGTTGTGTTATTGTTACATCCCAAAAGCAGTTAAAAAAAAATCTTTAAGGTATCTTGGCTTAAAAAATTCACCCCTAACCCCTCTTTTTTGAGCCAAGACAAAAATCAAATTTTCTTTTATAGTAGATAGAGTTTATACCATTAAACACGAAGATAAAAATTTACATCGTACAACACTGTGTATGAGGTAAAAAAACTTTTTATTTATATAAGAATAATATTGAGTAAAAAGTTTTTTTAACCCAAATCCCGCTATTGCTAACACAACATTTAATCTGATAAATTAACTGTGTTGGAAATTCCACGAATTAATCGTTTTACACGATGCGGGACTTCTCATACACAGATACATTATATGAAATAATCAAAAATTTTAAATTCCCTATCGGGAATTTGTTTGGGGCTATTTTTTATTTTTTTATCCTGCTACAATTTAACTAAAATAATTCTTAACGTAAAAAATTATGTTAGAAAAAAAATCATTTGAAGACAATTTTGAGCATTCAAGAAATGCTGCCCAAATCACATTGGACAAAGTATCGTCATGGGAAGAACTTAATGCTGCAACTGTGGAAGAAGGCAATGAAAAGTTCTCGCAAAAAACTAAAGAACTATGGAATGAGTTTGCTGTTTCTGGAGTTCTAGCCTATGACAAAGAAAAAGGAGAAAGGGTATTAAAACCTTTTACCGACCTTGACGGCAACTCTGCTTTAGGAATTCTAAATCAGGCTGGAATAGATACTTCAAATTTATCATTTGTTAAACCTGGAGAGTCTATTGAAAGTGCTATCAATTTAGACACAGGCGACAAATTCGGCGTTGTCTATAACGAAGACACCTATACTGCCTACTTTGATCACCACGAAAAAGGCAAGAAAGAAGTTACCTCAACAGCAGAAGTTATGTACAAAACAATGGTCGACTTAGGCATACTTGAACAGTCAGAAGAAATGGACAGAGTAGTTGATTTTGTTACTAAAATCGACAACAGGAAATTCCCCCCTGAAGAATTTTTGAGAAGCGCCAAAACAATTTTAGGTTTGCAAAGAGGGCTCAAGTTTGAACAACTCCTTGCTTACTTTAAGGATCATGAATCTCCGACAGAGGAATTAAGTCCAGAGGAATTTGAAAAATATGGTTTAAAAGAAGCCGCTGAAAAACAGCAAAAGGTCGTCGACGAAGCAATGGAAACACTTCAAAGAATGGAGGAAGAAGAAAAAATTGTCCAAACTTCATATGGCAGTGTTGTCATTAATGAGAATAATGAACTAAAAGTCGGTTCTTCTGCCGCTTACGTCAAACACGACGGAATATTAAACTTAACTCCTGGTAAAAGTTTTGCGATAACTTTCAAAGATAAAGATATTGACGAAGCTACTATCAAAGAAAAACTTGGAGATAAATTTCAAGGTAAGATTATTAGAGGCAAAATGTGGATCTACAATGACGACAAATCTCTAAATTTGACCAAGGAAGAACTAATAGAAGCACTCGGCTAAAAAAATAATTAACTATTGAAGCTGTATGTTGACAAATTTAATTAAAAAAATCGCAGACAAGGATTACTTAATTTTTTCTCAATGTTTTTTTGATTTTATCTCTGAAGGAGAACGAAATTGTAAAATACGAATAGTAAATTATGACTTAAACGGCGATGTTCAAAAAGAAGAAGATATGGATAAAATCGTCAACGATTTTTATTTTTTGCTTTATGGTAATTATATGGTAGTTTGGTTAGCACAAATATTTGATGATGTAATAACTAGAAAAGATAATATTTTTTTAAAAAAAATGAGTTCAATATTTAACATTTTATTTGATTTAAATAAAAAGTATAACTTGTCTGATGTATTATCGTTATCCAATTTAAAATGGGGTCTGACCCCATTTTTTATCTCTCGGAAGCCCTTTGTTTATGTGGGTTACAGAGCGTTTTTTTCCATTTAGTACTTTTAGGCACGATTTGACCAAAATTTTTATATCCTTCAGTCAGTGCCTTCCTTCAGTCGGTGCCTTCAGTCGGTGCCTTGCCTTCAGTCGGTGCCTGGCACCGAAAAGTAATGCCCTGAAACGCTTTACTGGCCTACGTTTTAAGACGAAAATTTAAATTTATCCATATTTTGACTAAATTCTAATTAACCAATCACCTATATCCCCGATTACCAAATTAC
>JAHIMV010000015.1 GCA_018896315.1 Patescibacteria group bacterium
CCTATAAATTTCCACAGTTCAATAAAAAATAATTTATACAAGAATTAACCAGATTAAGGGTAGGTAAGCAAAGGGTTTCTAATTATCCAGGTTCCCACATCCCTCCATATCGGCGGGCAAGCATTCCATTGCCCGAGCCATTCGACAAGCCCCTCGGCATTGAGATCGGGGCCGAAATGCTCATGGCCTTGCTAACTTCCGTAAACTCCTCTGGATTTTGCTCAAAATAAGTTCGGATTTGGTCCAAGACACGGAGCCATAAACCAGAACAGACGCGAATATTTGATAATAATTTAATTGTGGTATCATAAAAATATGATATAATAAAACTATGAATATTAGTGAACATTTTTTTAATCCAGAGGCAGAGCAGAAAATAGAGCAGGCAATCACTTTTATCCAAGAAGGAAAACCAGAAAGAGCTGAGATTCTTTTGCGCAAACTTGTGCATGACTTCCCAGATTTCGTCCCAGCCCTTATAGCATATGGCGAGCTTCTTTTAATGGCCGGCAGACCAGCGATCGCTCTTGCTCCATTAAGAAGGGTTGCGCGGCTGGATACCACGAGATGGGTGCCGCATTTTCTTTTAGGGTGCGCTTATTCAAGGTGCGGCCGTTTTTATTTTGCGCTTCAAGAGCTTGAGATGGCAAATGGTTTAATGCCTGACAATAGTGAGGTCATAAGGCAGATCGGGTGGGCAAAGATAGCAACTGATAAAATAGAAGATGGACGAAGGCTTCTTCAAAAATCCGTTGAACTTGATAGAACAAATGCTCTGGCTTATTGTGATATAGGAGCATCGTATTTAAAGGTTTGCGAATATGAACAGGCATTAAAGTGGTTTGAAATAGCGCGTAGCTTTGATCCAGAAAATGAAATCACACTTTCAAGTATTAAACATGCGAAGTTTGACCTAAAAAATTTTAATGCTATGTCAAAAAGAGAACAAAAAATTGGCAAAAAAGTAATTTCAGATCCGCGCAATCAGCAGCAGTTAAGGATTGATCTACTCATGAGAGGACTAGAGGACTCAGATGGTTCTCCTGAAGATTTATATGAAGTAACAGAGGAGCTTAAACAGCAAGGACTTGCGGGACAAATTAGTGTGATAGAGGATTCAGAAAGCCCTGGCGCTAAAGCAGCAATTGAGTATATTAATTTTCACAAAAAAGTAAAAGATGTAGAGAAGGAGATACCGGCTGATAAATGTAAAAGATTGATAGCTGAATTTTTAAATAAAGAAACATCACGTAATAGGCAAAAGTATATTATAATTAGGTTGGCGCATCAGGGAACAAAAGCAGCGCTTAATGGGTTAGAAAGGATTAATAAGGAGGTTTCCGGGGAATTAAAACTCTGGATAAAGATGGCGATTGATGAATGCAGCACATTTTTAAACGCAAAAGGCAGAACAGAACCGCCTATTCAAATCCATAGAATTGATAAATAACATATATTTACAATTTGGGGACCGTCCCCCTAAATCGACGCTCGTAAAGACGTTAAAATTTGAGAGGCCGAGTCTCTCAAATTAATAAATATAAAAATATGGACAATAAAACTTTGAAAAATTTAAGAGAAGATTTGGTGGGAGAACTACAAGCCATTAATCAATATCAAGAACATATAGACGAAATTGATAGTGAGGAAGTTAAAAAAATATTAGGTCATATTAGAGATGACGAAAAAGAACATTTTGCGGAATTAACCAAGATTATCAGAAAATTAGACGAAACACAAGAAGAGAAATTTCAAAAAGAAGAACTTTAACTCAGAAAATAGATTGTAACGTCGTGATGTTGCGATAGAATTTAATCCTAGTTTATATAAATGTGATTATAAGTACAGTAATTATAATATTGGTCAACTTATGAATATTCTCATCATTGGCCAGGGTGGACGAGAACATACCTTGGCTTGGAAATTAAAACAAAGCAAAAAAGTAGACCATATTTATTGCGCGCCTGGCAATGCGGGTACTCTTGAGGCAGCCGAGAATTTTGATATTCAAGTTGATGATTTTGAAAAAATCGGCTTTTTAGTTCAAGAAAAAAATATAGACCTAACCGTAGTTGGTCCAGAAGCGCCCTTAGTTTCAGGTATCGTGGATTATTTTAAAGAAAATGGTTTAGTAAATCAGGGACATCAAATATTTGGACCAGAAAAAAGTGCGGCCATTATTGAAGGTAGTAAAGTTTTTGCCAAACAATTAATGAAAAAATATAATATTCCTACTGCAGAAGGGGAATCTTTTAAGGAAGTAAATAAAGCTATGGAATATATAGAATTAAATGATTGGCGCTCACACCATTTAGTAATAAAAGCAGATGGTTTAGCCGCTGGCAAAGGAGTGATTATTTGTCACAACATAGAGGAAATGCGAGAAGCTATTCAAAAAATAATGGTGGATAAAGAATTTGGTTCAGCTGGAGAAAAGGTTGTGATAGAAGAAAAATTAGAAGGAGAAGAAGCTTCTATTCTTGCTTTAACCGACGGAAAAACCATTAAACTTTTAGCCTCTTCTCAAGACCATAAGGCGATTTTTAATGGAGATAAGGGGCCCAACACAGGAGGCATGGGCGCTTATGCGCCGGCTTGTATTATTACTCCAAAAATGGAAAAGCAAATTTATAAAGAGATATTACTTCCTACTATTCAGGGATTATCTTCAGAGAAAATATTTTATCAGGGCTGTTTATATGCTGGCTTAATGATTACTCAAGAGGGGCCAAAAGTGTTAGAATTTAATTGTCGCTTTGGCGATCCTGAAACACAGGCAGTTTTGACGTTATTGCAAAATGATTTAGTTGATTTATTAATGGCTTGTCTTTCAGGGCGTTTAGACAAAGAGGAAATTAAAAATAAAACCGGTGCGGCTTGTTGTGTGGTTATGGTGTCAAAAGGTTATCCGGGAAAATACGAAAAAGGTAAGGAGATTTTTGGTTTGGATAAAATAAAAGGAATGAAAAATATACAAGTTTTTCACGCGGGGACTAAAAAAGAAAATGGGAAAATAATTACTTCAGGAGGCAGGGTTTTAGGGGTAACTGCTTATGCTCACAATATAAAAGAAGCCATTTTCAAAGCCTATCAGGGAGTAGATAAAATAAAATGGTCAGGAGAATATCATCGGAAAGATATTGGGAGAAGAGCTTTAAAAAATAAGTAAGCCATGTCTTTATCCTATAAATTAATCTACAATTCTAAGGAACATTCAGGTCCAATGCGTTTGGCTGGATTTATGTCTGGTTCTGGTACAAATATTATCAAGATTTTGGAAAAACAGCGCGAATGTGAGAAAAGAGAGGGTAGAGATCCTTTTCAAATGATAGTGATATTTACTGATACCAAAGATGAACAAAAATGTCAGGCAAAAGCCATTGCCCGCAGAGAACATATTCCATATATCTGTCATGATATATTAGATTTTTATAAAAAAAGAGGACATAAAAACAAAAAAGACCTGTCACTAAGACCTTTGTATGATAGTCAAACCGTAGAGGAGCTAAAAGATTTTAAAATTGATTTAATTGCTTTGGGCGGGTATATGAGCGTTATTACCAGACCCTTATTAAAAGCATATCCAAACCGAATTATTAATGTTCATCCAGCTAATCTTTTGATTAAAGAGGGGGAGAGAAGGAAATATACTGGCGCTCATGCAGTAGCTAAAGCTATTCGAGCTGGGGAAAAGTATCTGTATTCCAGTACTCATATTGTGAAAGAAAAAGTTGATTATGGAAATGTATTAATGGTTTCCCAGCCAATGAAAGTTGAGCTACCTAAGGATATCAGTTTAGAATATTTAATCAAAGAAGAAAATTTAGAGAGATTCAGACAAGTAGTGCAATTAAATCAAAAACGATTGAAAGAAGCAGGGGACTGGCTTATTTTTCCTAAAACTCTTAAGATGATTTCTCAAGGAAGATTTGGCATTGATGACAGTGGCAGGGTTTATGTAGACGGAAAACTGTGTCCAGAGGGTTATCAATACAGAGAGTAAGGGAAAAAATCACAAATTCTAATTTTATTTATTAAAATTTTGTGCTATGTGTGGTGTATTCGGCATTATTAGTAATAAAAGCAAAGAAAATTTAGTAGAGATTGCCTATTTGGGTCTTTTACATTTGCAACATCGCGGTCAAGATGCCGCTGGTTTAGCTTATAATGATAATGGCAGAGTAAGAATTGAGAAAGGAAAGGGATTAGTCAATCATATTTTTAATAGCGTTAAGCGCAGAGAAATCGCTTCTCATAAACCTTGGATAATCTTGGGGCACACTCGTTATTCTACTGCTGGAGCAGATTCTTTAATCAATACTCAGCCTCATTGGATTGATACTTTAAAGGGTCGCCAAGCTTTAGCCAGTAATGGCGATATTCCTAATTTAATAAACGAAAAAAAGATTTTAGAGAAACAAGGGGTAGAATTTTATACTGATAATGATGGGGAATTTCTTTTAAAAAAAATTAATTTTTTAGCTTCCAATAAGGAAGGAAATTTACTCTCCGCTATTATTGAAACGATGAAATCAACCGCAGGTAGTTATTCAGCTGCTTTAATGGTCCGGGATCAAATTTTTATTTTTAGAGACCCTTGGGGTAATCGTCCATTTATTTTGGGTGAAAAAAATGGAAGTATTATTTTTACTTCCGAAACCTGCGCTTTAGATGGTGTGGGAGCTAAATTTGTCAGGGAAATTAATCCGGGTGAGGTTATTCATATTAATCAAAAAGGAGAATTAAAATCTATTCAGGCAATTGAGTTAAAAAAGAAAGCGCATTGTATTTTTGAGCATATTTACTTTGCTCGGCCGGATAGTAAAATTTTTGGACAAAAAGAAGTAGGGGCTTTTCGTTATCGTTTAGGAAAAAAGTTGGCTAAAGCCTATCCAGTTAAAGCTGATTTTGTCACTTCTGTACCTGATTCAGGAAATTTTGCCGCTATTGGTTATAGTGTAGAAGCAAAAATACCATATCGTATACTTTTAGTGCGCAATCCTTATATTCCACGTACTTTTATTATGCCTGGTCAGCAAAACAGAGAATATTTGGCTCGTCTAAAATATAGTGTGATGAAAGAAATTTTAAAAACAAAGAATAGAGTCATATTAGTAGATGATTCTATTGTGCGCGGCACGACCAATAAAGCCATTATTAAAATGATGAGGGAAGCAG
This sequence comes from Patescibacteria group bacterium, assembly GCA_018896315.1. GTDB lineage: Bacteria > Patescibacteriota > Patescibacteriia > UBA2591 > UBA6264 > JAHIMV01. The sequence continues at coordinate 5,179 of JAHIMV010000015.1, forward strand.
GAGCCAAAGAAATTCATTTAAGAATTTCTTCCCCGCCGATTATTAACCCTTGTCATTATGGCATTAATACCCCTACTCAAGAGGAACTTATTGCTTGTTCGCATTCCATAGAGGAGATTCGCAAATTTTTAGAAGTTGATAGTTTAGGTTATTTATCATTGGAGGATTTAAAGAATAATGTGAAAAAAAATAAACAAAAACCCGAGAATTTTTGTTTCGCTTGTTTTAACAAGAAATACCCAATTTAAAATGGGGTCTAATTCAAAATGGGGTCTGACCCCATTTTTTATCTCTTGGAAGCCCTTTGTTTATGTGGGTTACAGAGCGTTTTTTTCCATTTAGTACTTTTAGGCACGATTTGACCAAAATTTTTATATCCTTCAGTCAGTGTTTTCCTTCAGTCGGTGCCTGGCACCGAAAAGTAATGCCCTGAAACGCTTTACTGGCCTACGTTTTAAGACGAAAATTTAAATTTATCCATATTTTGACTAAATTCTAATTAACCAATCACCTATATCCCCGATTACCAAATTAC
>JAHIMV010000016.1 GCA_018896315.1 Patescibacteria group bacterium
ATTCAATAAAATTAGCTGATAAATGTCCGTTTAAATGATTAATTCCCATTAATGGTTTTTTCCAAGAATAGGATAAAGTTTTTGCTGTTTCTAAACCAACTAATAATGATGTGATTAGTCCCGGCCCTTGAGTAACAGCAATTAAATCAATTTTTTTATAACCTACATTTTTTAAAGATTTTTTAATTACTGGTAAAATATTTTCAATATGAGCCCTAGCTGCTACCTCAGGAATAATACCACCGTATTGACGATGAATTGATATTTGTGAAGAAACAACATTAGAAACAATTTTAAACTGACCCTCTTTTTTAAAGGATTTATATTCTAAAACAGCAGCAGCTGTTTCGTCACAAGATGTTTCAATTCCTAAAATAAGCATAAGATTAGTTTAACACAAATTAATTCTTTGACAAATTCTATTAATTTTGTTAGAATTTTTCTATTAAGCCGCCGTCGTCTAGTGGTTAGGACGCTAGGTTTTCATCCTAGTAACAGGAGTTCGATTCTCCTCGGCGGTATTTTATTTTAAAAAATTCGGGTTGCCTTTTTATTTTAAAGACAGGAGTCCGCCCGGTCATTCGACCGGGCGAGGGGTCAAATGACCCCTCGATTCTCCTCGGCGGTATTTTTTAATTCTTGACAAAATAAAAAAAAGATTCATATTGAAAACATGAACTTTGAATCTTTTGAAAAACAAAAAAATCAAGATGAAGATTTGAATATATTAGTAAATCAAGCAATAAAAGTTATTAATGGTTTTGAAACAGGATTAAATCTTTTAAATAGCCAAAATGGTTATATAGGTTCTAGTGGATTAAGAATATTAGAAAATAAAGGTGTAGAAAAACATAATTATATTATTACTACAGATACACCAACCCAAGAATCTTATAACTTAGCCAAAAGAATTGTCCAAAAAATTTCTGGTCGTGATATTAAAATAGACAAAAGTCTAAAAGGAATAGAATGACAAATTTATATATTAATTTAAAAGGCCTCAATTGAGGCCTTTTTTGTTTACAAAGCGGGATTTGGGTAAGGTTTTTTATGAGTTAACCAGTGTTGCTACGGTAAGATTATATATGAGTTGATGCGGCTTACTTGACGAGGTTTTTTTAATCTTTATAATTAAAATACATTATTATTTATACAATAGAATTTAATTTCAAGGTTCTGGCAAAGACAGGTTCTTATAATTAAATTACCTTAATTTTAATAAAAATATATGAATGTTCTCGTTTATACATCACCTTCATGTCTTTATTGTCATCACGTCAAAGACTTTTTAAAAGAGCATAAAATTGATTTTAGGGAAGTTGACCTTAGTCAAAATCAGGATATGGTTGAGAATTTTATTAAAAAAACAGGGCAAATGGCTGTACCTGTAACAGAAATTGACGGAGAAATGATTATGGGATTTGATGTCCCAAAACTTAAAGAAAAATTAAATATTAAATAACAAAATATATGTTGACATTTCAGGATATACAAAAACATCCGAAAATTTTGGAGTTTATTAATCAATCTGAAATTGCTCTTAAGGCATTAGATTATACTGAACATGGCTTGCGTCATGCTAAATTAGTTGCGCGTGAGGCTAAAAATTTAGCCAAACAAATTAATCTAAGTGAAAGGGGTCAAGATTTGGCAGCTATTGCTGGTTTTTGTCATGATATGGGCAATTTTTTAGGTCGTTCACAACATCATTATTGGGGCGCCCTTTTATTTCATCAGATTTTTTCCGCCAAAGGCGAATCCGCCTCTGGAGAAAAAAATGATTTTACCCCCAAAGAACTTGTTTGGATAATGCAAGCAATTTCTAATCATGATAAAGATACAATGAAATTAACAGAGCCTATATCTGCTATTGTTGTATTAGCTGACAAGTCAGATGTTCATCGTTCGCGAGTAACAGTTGAGTCTATGGAAAAAATTAAGAACGACATCCATGATAGGGTCAATTACGCAGTTACAATGTCAGACTTAAAAGTTAACAGTGTTAAAAAGCAAATTATCCTTACATTAAAGATTGATCGAAATTTTGTTCCAGTTATAGAATTTTTTGAAATTTTTACAGAAAGAATGACTTATTGCCGTCAAGCAGCTAATTATCTGGGGTATAAGTTTCATTTAGTGATTAATAATTTTAAGTTGCTTTAATGACCAGAAAAGAGGCTCTAAAATTAGTTGAAGAAAAAATTCAAAATAAAAATCTAATTAAGCACTGCTTGGCCGTAGAAGTAGTAATGAAAGAATTAGCAAAATATTTTAATGAAAACACAGAAAAATGGGCTTTAGCCGGACTTTTACATGATATTGATTACGAGGAAACTAAAGATACTCCAGAAAAACATAGTTTACTAGGAGCAGAAACACTTCAGCAACATGGAATTGATTCAGAAATCATTACGGCCATTAAGGCTCATAATGAAATTCATGGTTTGCCTCGTGAAGATAAAATGACCAAAGCCCTTTTTTGTTCAGATCCTATTACTGGTTTAATTGTTGCGGCGACTTTAGTTATGCCAAAAAAGAAAATTATTGATTTAAGTGCAGAAAACGTTCTAAATAGATATAAAGAAAAGGGATTTGCTCGAGGAGCTAGTCGAGAAACTATTGCCACCTGTGAAGAACTAGATTTATCGCTTGAGGAGTTTGTAAGGATTAGTTTAAGAGCAATGCAAAGTATTTCCAAGGAATTAGGCCTTTAAATATGTTAATTTATTTACCAACCAAGATAAATATAAGAAAAGCAAGAAAGGCCCTACAACAAGGTGAAGTAATTATTTATCCCACAGACACACTTTATGGTTTAGGAGCAGATATTTTTAATAAAGAGGCAGTTAAAAAAGTTTTTAGAATAAAAGGCAGAGAGTTTAAAGCGCCCTTGTCTGTAATGGTTTCAAGTTTAAAGGAAATTAAAGATTTAGCTTGGGTTAATAAAGAACAAGAAAAGTTAATGTCGGCCCTTTTGCCAGGGCCTTTTACTTTTATTTTAAAAAAGAAAGCTAAAGTGTCTAAAATTTTAACTGGGGGTAAAAAAACAATTGGTGTACGTATTCCTGATTCAAGGATTTGTCAACAATTAAGTAAAAATTTTCCAATAACTACGACTAGTGCTAATGTATCTGGTTTTGAGCCTAGTTTGAGTATAAAAAAAATAACTAAAGAATTTAGTCAACAAGTAAATCTCGCTTTAAAAGGAGAGGGACTGACTGGCCGACCGTCAATTATAGTTGATTTAACAGAAAAGCCTTTTAAGTTTTTTCGTTTTTAAAGATGTGTTCTCAAAGAATTGAACAAATTAATGAATTGATTAAAAGGGAGATGAGTAAAATCTTTCTTAAGGAAATTGATCCGCCAGATGGCTCGTTGATTACTATTACTCATATAGAAACTTCAGCCGATTTATTGCAGGCAAAAATTTGGATCAGTGTTTTTCCTATTAATCAAGCTAAAATAGTTTTTAAAGAGCTTTCAAAGAGAGTCGGTTATTTACAAAGATTATTAAATAAAAGCTTATTTCTTAAATTTATTCCTAAAATTAAATTTTTGCTTGATGAAACAGAAGAAGAAGTCAGTCAGGTTGAAAAAGCCTTAGATGAGGCCAAAAATTAAAGAATTTATCCACTTAAATAAAATTGACAAGGTTTTTTAGTCTGGTATACTCCTAGAAGGAGGGACTAAATCAATTTTGCAAAGCAAAATTGATCGCCCGAATATTTTACAAAGTAAAATGTTTTAGGGGAGAATTAATTAATAATGAATAATTTAATATATGCATCTCGTTCCAACAGTTATTGAAAAATCTACACATGGAGAACGAGCTTATGATATATATTCACGGCTTTTAAAGGAAAGAATTATTTTTCTTGGTGATACTATTACTGATGATATTGCTAATATCGTTATTGCTCAACTCTTGTTTTTAGCTAGTGAAGATAAAAACAAGGACATTCAACTCTATATCAACACTCTTGGAGGTTCAGTTACAGCTGGCTTAGCTATTTATGATACAATGCAGTATGTTAAGCCAAATGTAATGACAATTTGTATCGGGATAGCTGCTTCAATGGGAGCGGTCCTTTTGTCAGCTGGAGCAAAAGGCAAACGCTTGGCCTTACCAAATGCAGAAATAATGTTACATCAAGTAATGGGTGGAGCAGAAGGTCCAGCCGCAGATATTAAGATTAGAGCTGAACATATTTTAAGAGTTAGAGATAGAATTAATAAAATATTAGCTAAGCACGCCAAACAACCACTAAAAAAGATAGAGAAAGATACAGACCGCGATTTTTATATGACAGTTGAAGAAGCAAAAAAATACGGTCTAGTTGATAAAATTATCACCAAATAAAAACATTTTTAAAAATAAATCTTTTAAAAGCCAAAAAGAATTGGCTTTTATTTATTTAATCAATAAAACATATGATAGATTACATTTTCGTTTTAATTGGCATTTTAGTTGGAATGTTTATTGGCTGGTTGATTCGTCGACAAATGGGTCAGCACATGACCGAATCAGCAGAATCAAAAGCAAGGGATATTTTAACTAAGGCTAAAGTCAAACAACAAGAAGTTTTTTTCAAAGCTCGTGAAGAAAGTCTTAAAATTATCGATAAAGCAAAAAAAGAAGAACTAGATAGAAGAAAAGAACTAAAAGTTTTAGAAGAGCGTTTAGAAAAAAGACAATCTCTTTTTGAAAAAAAGATTTTTGAGATAGAAGAAAGGCAAAGAGATCTATCAGGAAAGGCTGATAGACTAGAACAAGCAAAAGTCAAAATTAAACAACTTTATGAAGATGCAAGACAAGAGCTAGAAAGAATTTCTGGAATGACTGAACAAGAAGCAAAAGAGTTTCTTTTAAATAACTTAGAAAAGAAAATGAAAGATGATCTTTTGCTTAGAATTAAGAAAATGGAGGAATATAGCACAGAAGAGATTGAAAAGCAAACTAAGAAATTAATTACTAATGTTATTGAGAGATATGCCTCGGCCCATACTGCAGAAACGACAACCGCTTCTGTAGTTTTACCGTCAGATGAAGTGAAAGGTAGGGTTATTGGTCGAGAAGGAAGGAATATTAAAGTGATAGAACAATTAACAGGTGCTGAAATTGTTGTTGATGATACACCTGAAGTTGTGTTTGTTTCTGCTTTTAATCCAATTCGTCGTCAATTAGCCAAATTAGTTTTAGAAAAATTAATTGCTGATGGTCGAATTCAACCAGCTCGTATTGAAAGAATTGTTGAAGAAACCAAAAAAGAATTAGCCCGAGATATTAGAAAAGCAGGAGAAGAAGCGCTTTATCAAACTGGAATTCCGACTATTGATCCAAAGTTAGTTCAAATTCTGGGCAGATTAAAATACAGGACTAGTTATGGACAAAACGTACTTATTCATTCTATTGAAGTAGCTGAACTTTCAGCTATGCTCGCTCACGAGTTAGGAGCTGATGTTTCCATAGCTAAAAAAGCTGGACTGCTTCATGACATTGGCAAAGCAGTTGATTTTGAGGTTCAAGGAACTCATCCAGAACTTGGTAAGAATTTAGGAGAAAAATATGGTCTAAGTAAAGATGTGATTATTCCTATTGCTACTCATCATGACGATAAACCACCAACATTGGAGGCAGTAATTGTTAAAGTTGCTGATGCGATTTCTGGAGCTCGACCAGGGGCACGAAAAGATACTTATGAGGAATATTTGAAACGTTTGGAAGAATTAGAGTCTTTAGCCAAAACTTTTTCTGGGGTTGAGAAAGTTTATGCTATTCAGGCTGGTCGAGATTTAAGAGTTTTTGTTACTCCTCAGGAAGTTGATGACATAGGGGCTCATAAATTAGCCAGAGAAATAGCTGATAGAATAGAGGAAGAATTAAAATATCCAGGTGAAATTAAAGTAACAGTAATCAGAGAGAACAGAATTATTGAATACGCTAGATGATAGAAAAATCAAAAATCAAAAATCAAAATGGAAAATGACAATGCAAAATGCAAAATTATTTTTATTTTTTTATGATGCTTTGTGTTTAATTTAGATTATGTTATAATGTTCAAATGTTCCAATGTTAAAATGTTATCATAATTTTATATGCCTAAAAGAACTTATCAGCCCAAAAAAAGAAAGAGAGCCAGAACACATGGCTTTATAAAGAGAATGCAAACAAAAGCTGGCCAGCAAGTATTAAAAAGAAGGCGGGCTAAAAAGAGGAAGAAATTAACTGTTTAAAAGGCTTTATGTTGCCCAAACAATATCGTTTAACTAAGAATAAGGATTTTGCTCGGGTTGCCAAACAAGGAAAAATTATTTTTAGTTATGTTTTAGGATTAAAATATATTAAGAACAATCTCAATTATTCTCGTTTTGGAATTATTGTTTCCCTTAAAGTCAGCAAAAAGGCAGTTATACGTAATAAAATAAAAAGAAGAATTAGAGCGATTTTAAAAGAAAATCTATTCAATATTATTCAGGGTTACGATTTTATGATTTTAACTAAATCAGGAATAGAAGATTTAGATTATTCACAAATTAAAAACAAACTTTTAAAACTTTTTCAAAAACAGAATTTAATTAAACCCTAAGAAACGAACCCCGTTAGAAATTTTGTTTCAATAAAGAGATTTCTAATAGGTGGTAATAAGAATAAATTATGAAAAGTTCTAACGGGGTGAAACAAATTTTTATTTGGCCACGATTATTAATCTTGCAATTGATCCGTTTTTATCAAAAAACCTTTTCTCCTGATCATGGTGTTTTTTCATTAATTCACCCATGGAAAGGAACTTGTAAGTTTCGGCCGACTTGCTCAGAATATGCTTATGACGCCATTAATAAATACGGCCTTTTAAAGGGAGGAATTAAAGCCTTAAAAAGAATTTTTCGTTGCCACCCTTGGTCTAAAGGTGGATGGGACCCCGCATGATGATTGCAGATTGCAGATTTTAGATTGTAGATTGGTGAAGAATTGATGATTGGTGATTGATAAATCACAAATCTTAAATCTTAAATTTTAAATTTAGCGAAGCGCTTATGATTGAATTTTTTAAGATAATTCTTTATGAACCATTACTTAATCTTCTGGTGGTTTTTTACAATTTAATTCCTGGACATGATTTAGGGATAGCAATCATTATTTTAACCTTGGTGCTTAAGTTGCTGTTATTTCCGCTTTCTCGTAAATCAATTAAATCACAAAAAGCCCTTAAAGACCTTCAGCCAAAATTAGAAGAGCTTAAAAAAAAGTATGTTAATCAAAAGGACAAGCAAGCTCAAGCAATGATGAGTCTTTACAAGGAAAACAAGGTTAATCCTTTTTCTTCATGTTTGCCATTATTAATTCAACTTCCAATCTTAATTGCTGTTTTTCAGGTTTTTAGAGTTGGTTTAAGTGATAGTTCTTTGCCTATTTATTCTTTTATTCACAATCCAGGGACTTTAAATATTATGGCATTTGGTATACTAGATTTGGCAAAAGCTAGTCCAATACTTGCTTTAGTCACTGGTATTTTACAATATCTTCAAATGAAAGCTTTTACAACAGAGCAACCGGACAAGAAAGTAATTAAACAAAGCGGAGCAAAAGACGAGAATATGATGGCAACAATGAACAAGCAGATGAAATTTATGATGCCTGCTTTAACTGTTTTTATCGGAATAACCCTGCCTAGTGGATTAATGCTTTATTGGTTGGCCAGTCTCTTATTTACTATTTTAGAGCAAAAGCTTGTTTTTGCTTCTTCAAAGCAAACAGCTAAATCTTAGATATTAAAATTATGGACCCCGTTAGAAATTTGCTAGCGGTGTTCGTACAGTTAAATTTGAATAAATCAATATGTCAATAAAAATTTCTAACGGGGTGGACCCAAAAGAGATAATTGGTTTACCAGTTTATACTGAGAGTGGTAATTATCTTGGTCAAGTAGTAGACCTGGAAATTGATCCAGAAACAGGACAAGTTAAAAATTATTTTATTAAAAGCCATAATTTTTTAAAAAATTTATTTCAAGGGCATTTAATAATCAGAGCAAGACAGGTTTTATCTATTTCTAAAGAGAAGGTGGTCGTCAGAGATGCTTTTAAAAAAATGAGAGGGCTGGTTTCTAATCCAGCACGCTAACAAGGTGGCAAATAAGCAAATTAACAATTTAATAAAGATTTATAACAAAAGATTTATTAAAATAAACAATGTTTAATTGTTAAATTGTTATATTGTTAAATTGAATTTAGTATGTCTATCGCTATTCTCCTTTTTAAATCTATTTTTTGGGACACTTTAACTAATGTTTTGTATTTCCCTGTCTGGTGGTACACTATTGGCGCAAAAAAAAGATTTTTAGGATTAATTAATGGTGTTAGTAGTTTATTTCGTAATTTAGCTTTAAAATTGATGTTCACCCATCTTTTTAAGCCCATGTTTGGTGAACGATCAATATCGGGAAGAATTATTAGTTTTTTCATGCGCTTAATTATTTTAATTTGGCGTTCTTTTTTATTTTTACTAGGAACAATTAGTTTTTTCGTTTTATTTGCCTTGTGGATGATTTTGCCAATTATTAGTCTCTGGCAAATTATTAAATTATTATTTTAATTGAAAGATGAATTTTATTATCTGTCCAAATTGCCAAGGAAAGACCCCTTTGAAAAAATGTCCTACTTGCAATAGTCGGGAAATTTATGCTTGGTTTGGTGGTTATGTTTTATTTTTAGACAAAATTTTTAACAGAGCTGAAATTATTAGTAATGGATTAAAGAGGTTTTTAAAAGTTATTATTAGGATTTTATTAATTTTGTTTGGGGTTTGGGGTTTGGTTTGTTTATTTAAAATAGTTTTAAATTTGCCCGAGGTTGTTATCCCCGAATTCATTATTGATATCTTAAATCAGATATCATATTTAAATATATCTCAAGAAAAATTATTTTTATACATTTGGTTTTCAATATTAACTGATTGTTATCTTTTTTATACCTTAGAAAAAGAGCAAGACCAGAGACGAAAGAATTGGCCAAAATCAACTAGAGAAAATGTTCAGATTCCAGAAAATTGGGAAGAAACAGATCACCTTGCCAAGAGGTTTAAAATTGATGTTGCACAAGCTTTTTCTAAAAATTCAGTTAAAGTCATGCAAAAATCATGGGCTTTAGCTCATAAATTAAAACATCATCAGATTCAACCAATTCATATCTTTGCCAGCTGTTTAGAAGATTCAGATGTTAGATTAGTTATCAATCGACTGGGCTTAAATTGGAAAAGTCTACAAGATAAAGTAGCTCGAGCCTTAAGCAAAATTAATAGACCCAAACCATTTAAAAATGTTTCTTATAGTTTAGAAACACAAAAGGTTCTTTTAAAGGCTTATGTCTTAGCTGGAGAGGGTAATAGCATCTCGCTTTCTCCTTTAGAAATTCTACAGGTCTTAATAAGTTTTGAAGGATCAGTTAAAGAGATTTTCTACGATTTAGAAGTTGGCCTAAATGAGATAACCAATGTCTGCCTTTGGATTAAAGTCTATCAAGAATTAAGCAAGCAGGCACATAGTTTTGCCGGGCAAGCCAGGTTTAAGCCTAAGGGCCCAATCAATAGAGCTTATACGGCTATTGCCACGCCCAATCTTGATGTTCATGGAGAGGATTTGACTCAAATGGCTCGTAGCGGGTATTTAGGTGTCTGTATGGACAGGGAGAAAGAAATCAAAGAGATTTTTAGGGTTCTTGAAGGAGGACGGCCAGGAGTGGTTTTAGTTGGTCAACCTGGCGTGGGAAAGACAACCATTATTAATGGTTTGGCCCGGCGTATGGTTACAGAGGATGTACCTGAAATTTTTCAAGATAAAAGATTGGTCAGTTTAAGCTTGGCGAGTTTGATTGCCGGAGCTTCACGATCAGGTGAGATTGAACAAAGACTACAAGTTATTCTTAGTGAAGTGGCCCGTTCGGGAAATATCATTTTAGTTATTAAAGATATTCATAATATGGTAGGAGTTCGTACAACTGAAGGAGAATTAGATGTTTCAGAAATTTTATCTAGCATTTTAAAAAGAAGATTATTTTTAGTCTTAGCAACATCCATTCCCAGTGAATACCGTCGTTTAATTGAAACAAAGGCATTAGGAGAGGTTTTTCAAAAAGTAAAAATTGAAGAGCCAGACCAGAATGCTACCATCCAGATTTTAGAGGCTCAAGCAGCTCCAATTGAAGCCCGTGAACGTGTTTATTTTTCTTACGGCGCCTTAAACCAAGCGGTTGATTTATCATCCCGCTATTTGCACGAACAATTTTTACCAGATAAAGCAATTAATCTCTTAAAAGAAGTAGCTATTGCCGTAAAAAACAAAAAAGGAAGGAATAGCATTATTCAATCAGAAGACGTAGCTGCTTTAGTTGCTGAAAAAACAAATATTCCCGTAACCAAACTCACAGAAAAAGAATCAACAAAACTTCTAAATTTAGAAGAGCAAATACATAAGCGATTAATTGATCAAAATGAAGCAGTTAATATGGTTTCTTCAGCTTTAAGAAGGGCAAGAACAGAATTACGTAGTCAGAAAAAACCAATTGTTAATTTACTTTTTCTAGGACCAACCGGGGTAGGAAAAACAGAATTGGCCAAGACGGTTACTGAGGTATATTTTGGACAAGAAAACAGAATGATTAGGTTAGATATGAGCGAGTATCAGGAAAAAGGAAGTATTAATCGTTTAATTGGAGTCCCAGGAGGAGAAAAGGGAGGATTATTAACTGAAGCAGTACGGTTAGACCCTTCTTCTTTATTGCTTCTAGATGAAATTGAAAAGGCTCATCCAGATATTTTAAATGTGTTTCTCCAAGTAATGGATGATGGTCGTTTAACAGATGCCCTTGGAAGAACAATTGATTTTACTAATTTGATAATAATTTGTACTTCTAATGCAGGAACAGATTTTATTCAGGAAGAAATTACAAAGGGGACTTCTGTAGAAATGATTACAGAAATCTTAATTCAAGAAAAATTAAAACCGTATTTTCGACCAGAATTTTTAAATCGTTTTGACGGCACAGTTGTTTTCAAGCCATTAGGCATGGAAGAAATAAAACAAATTACAAGATTGCTTTTGAGAAAATTAACTAAACAACTTGAAGAAAAAGGAATTACTTTAAAAGCAACAAATGAAGCAATCACAGAATTAGCAGAGGCTGGTTTTGATCCGGCTTTTGGAGCTCGACCATTAAGAAGAGCAATCCAGAATCGAGTTAGTGATGTTTTGGCTAAACTTTTATTGACTAAGAAAATTGGCCGACGAGATATAGTTATTTTAGAAAAAGGAGGAAAGGTAAGAGTAGAAAAGGCCCAAGATTTGTAATCTTAGGATTTGACATATAGCAGTGAATTTGTTAAGATTGGATTATTATTTTATAGATAAATTGAATTTATTATGAGTTTATTCGCAGTAATTAAAACAGGGGGCAAACAATATTTAGTAAAAAAGGGAGATATTCTTCGTATTGAAAAACTTGAAGAAAAGGTTGGAAAAAAGATTTTTTTTAAGGAAGTTCTTTTATGTTTTGATGATAAAAAAAGAAAAGTTGAAATTGGCAAGCCATACCTTAAAATTCAAGTTGAAGCAGAAGTTTTAGCTCAAGATAAAGCAAAAAAAGTTAAAATAATTAAATATAAACCAAAAACTCGTTATCATCGAACACGGGGACATCGCCAGCCATATACTGAAATTAAAATTTTATCAATTGGTTTAGAAAAAAAATCTACTGTTAGTGCTAAAAAACCAACAGCAGTTGAAAAAAATAAGAAATGAGTTTTATCTTCCAGAAAGGATTTTTAAGGCCTGTTTAAGCCTTTTTTTTATTCCTTGGATATCTAGAGGTATTTCTTTTATTGTTTCCCGGGCTTGGATAATAGTATAGCCCATACTAATTAAAGCATCAATTAAAAAAGAATCGTCTTCAGATTGTTTCAATGACCC
>JAHIMV010000017.1 GCA_018896315.1 Patescibacteria group bacterium
AGCGAGGAAAGGTTCTTATAAATAAAATACCTTAATTTATATACAATAGAATTTAATTTCAAGGTTCTTGACGAGCGAAGCGAGGAAAGGTTCTTATAAAAGAATGAGCCCCTGATTTGGGCTCATTCTTTTATTACAAATTCTGTTTTTATACTGCCGGGGGTGTTTGTTCAGTATCTGAACCAACTTCAACTGGTTCTGATGATCGTGTTTCTGACTCTGGAGCACTTGTTTCAGATGTAGTTGGAGCTTCAGTTACTGCTGGTAAATTCTTTTTCTTGCAACAGAAAAAAGAAAGAATAATAAGGATTAAACCAACAACACCAATTGCTAGGCAAAACCAAGGATTAATGGTTTTAAGTAAATACAAAGCAATACCAACAATCAATAAAATAATGCCAATAATTAGTTTAACTGTTTTCATATTTTTAATGATTAATATTAATTAATTATCTATATTATTGACCTGTAGATATTATACTACTTAAGAGTTAAAAAACAATAGTTATTAACCATGAAAAATTATCTTATTTTGATGGCAATTTGGAAATCTGGTTTCAATTTTTTCTAAAATAGACCTGCCTAATATGGATAAATCCCTGGTCCATTTCATATAACCAGGACAATTTTGAGAAAGTTCTTCCAAAGCAATTTGACAAGCCTGTAAACCATAAAAACACAACTTAGCAGAGACATTCATTTCTTGCGTCTGAATCTGTTTAAAAGTCTTATTCTTTTCTTTTTTTAAATCTTTTTGAATGGCTAAAGCTTGATAAAGCTTGGCTTCAAAAAAAGTATGATACCAATTTAATTCTTCAATCCTTTTTTTAAATTTAGTAAATATTTCTTGTAATTCTTCATCTTGTTCTGAAAAAATATTTTGTAAAAGAACCCTATTTTGAAGCATAAAATTATGACCCAATCGCCAAAGGACAAAAGTTTCTGGTCTTGGGCCTTGATTTAATCCAGCCTTAACTATCTTTACTTTAAGCTTTCGTGAATCTAACCCATATTTTTCAATATCTTTTTTGATTGTTTCAACCAAATAATGGAATGTCTTTTTCATATCTGCCATGATAACTGCTGAATCATTAGGGTCTTCTCCACGCACCATGTGTTCTAACTGATGAGAAAAAGCGTGCTGAAAAATCTGGCACTGATCAACTAAATTACAGCGTTCACACCAGCGATCACAAAAATTAAAAGGAGTTTGGGAATAAGAATTATTTGGAAAATGATCCTGTCTTTTTTGTTTCTTGCTTGTTTTAGCCATATCTATATTTTACTCCAAATATTTAAATTAAACAAGTCTATTCTAATTCTTCTAGTTCTTTGATGATTTCCTGGGGAATAGGGATTTTTTGCTTGGGACTAATCCCTGGATAACGCCAAGCAGTGATAATTCTCTTTTTCTTATCAATTGGCTGGTACATTAACCAAATCTCTGTCGGTCTTTTTTTTGTCCCTACTGTCTGCATTAAAGCAATTGTCCCATCAGCAATCCCCTGCTCTTTTCTTTCTGGATTATTTAATAAACTTTTTAACCGAGTCTGAGAAAGTCCATATTGTCTCATTTTACAAGCAACATGCCGCGTCCAAGTAAGCTGCTCGTCATCCTTGGGAATCTTAAAATACATGCCAAATTTGTTAAAATTAAAGCAGTTTTCTAACAAAAATTTCTACGTCCTACGAACTTGAAATTTTTGAGAAAACTCTTTAATTAATAATTAAAACGACTAATGGTTTTTTGCCTGTTCTATTTAAGATAAAATCACTTAAACTGGTTTGAATCTTAGTTTTAGCATTCTTTTTTTTGCCATATTTTTCAACTAATTTTCTGGCTTTCTTTTTAATCTCTTCCATAACATGATTATCTACGCTTAATCCTTGAAAAACGAGTTGAACTTTTTTTTGAACTACAGAAATAAAACAAACCCCTGACTCGGCAATTTTATTCCTTGACCTTACGGCGTCTTTATCCAAAACCCTGATTTGATTACCTTCAACAGCAATAAAAAGACTAGGAAATTTTTTCTTTAAAACCCTGGCTTGATATCGATCTATTTCTAGGGTCTGACCATTATAGAGCATAAAACAATTTTCTTTTTTAACCCCTAAACCTTGGGCTAATTCAATGTGGGCTGCCTGCATATAATGTTGGCCTTCTATAGGGATAAAAAACTTTGGCCGGACTAATTTAATCATTTCTTTTAATTCATCTTGAAAAGCATGACCAGAACTGTGTACGCCTGAACCAAGCACTGATCTATAAATTATTTTAGCTCCCTGGTTAACCAAGCCGTCCATCATTCTGGTAATAGCTAATTCATTACCTGGAATAGCTGAAGAAGAAAAAACAACTGTATCTCCCTTTTTAATTTTAATTGACCAATGTTTATTCTCAGATATTCTGACCATTGATGAACCTTCTACTCCCTGGGCTCCGGCTGACAAGATTACGATTTCTTTATCTGAGTATTTATTAACTTCCTTATGATCAACAAATATGCCAGGAGAAACATTTAAATAGCCTAGGTTTTGAGCAATCCTAACCGTCTTTTGCATAGACATGCCTACTAGGGCAATCTTTTTTCCTTGTTTTTCACAGGCTCGAATAATTTGTTGAATTCGACTGATTAAAGAAGAAAAAGTAGTAAAAATGATTCTCCCTGGGGCATCTTTAATAATTTGTCCAATAATATTGCCCACCTGCTTTTCTGGTACAGAGTGTCCAGGCAGGGTAGCATTAGTGCTGTCTGATAAAAGGGCTAAAATTCCCTTTTTTGACCATTCTTTTAATTTTTCTTTATCCAATGGTTTTTGATCATCTGGATTATCATCAATTTTAAAATCACCCGTGTGCACAACTATGCCAACTGGTGTTTCAATAATTAAACCCATACTATCAGGAATATTATGAACAACTCTAAAAGGAGTAATTTTAAAAACCCCTAATGAAAAACTTTGGTTTGGTTTAATTAAATTTTGTTTTACTTTCCGGCCTAAACCTGCTTCTGCCAAACGATCGCTAATTAACCCCCATGTTAAAGGAGTAGCAAATACAGGCGGATTGTCTATTTTATGCAAATAATAAGAAATAGCGCCAATATGGTCTAAATGACCATGAGTAATGACCAATCCTTTAATTCTTTCTTTGTTTTGTTCTAAATAAGTAATATCAGGAAGAATATAGTCTATACCCGGCAAATCAGGGCCAGGAAAGTCTATACCTAAATCAATGACGACAATATCGCCACCATATTCTAAAACAGTGCAATTTTTACCAACCTCTTCAAATCCCCCTAAAGGGATAATACGTAACTTCATAACGCTTCGCTTAATAATGCTAATCTACAAATCTTATACTAATCTACAAATTGCTAATAGTAATTTTATTCGCATTATTCGCAATTCGCGGTATTCGCATACCATTCGTAGATTCGAATTGTTTTTTATTTTGTTGGATATAGAGAAGGCTTTTTTTTAATGGTTTTGTAGATATTTTCAATAACATCTCCGCCAGCATAGCCAACTATTAAAGAAAAAGAGGCATTTTGATTAAAAGCAAACGCCGCGACCATGCCTACTATTCCGGACAAAAACATCATCACAAAGAAATATGGCAGTTTAAAACCAACATCTTTGTAAGAGAACTGGTGTTTAATAAAGCCAACTAAACCTCTTATTACTCCGCCACAAAATCCTGCAATTAAAATTGTCCAATTCATATGAATTAATATATTATTGTAAAATTTTTTAAATCATTTTCTGTTTTTTGCTTTTCTATTTGGACTTTTTCTACTTGAGCAAATAATAGTCTTTTATTGCAATAGTTAACTAATTCTTTAATTTTTTCTTTATCTCCTTTAGCTTTTATTTTTACTGAACCGTCAATCTGATTTTGAACCCATCCTTTTAATCCTAATTTTTGAGCTTTTGTTTTAATAAAATAACGAAAACCAACTCCTTGAACTCGACCAAAAACAACAATATTTACTTGTTCTTCCATATTATTTCAAGAGATATATATTATTCAAAGCGAATCAAGGTTCTACGAGCGAAGCGAGTAGGTTCTTATTTCAAGAGATATATATTATTCAAAGCGAATCAAGGTTCTACGAGCGAAGCGAGTAGGTTCTTACTTTATTTCATAACTTAAAGTAGCGGTCATGGAAATTTTTGTTTCTCCGGCTTCAATTTCTGTCGCTTGTACTGCCATTTCTTCATCTATTCCTCCTCCCATAGCATAAGAGCGAGGAGTTGGATAATATCCTGAACTAGAAACAGAAATATTAATTAATTTTCCTAAGGTTAAGCCAGAGACCTTGGCAATGGCTTTGGCTTTTTCTTTTGCCTTGGCAATGGCTATGTCTCTTGCTTCTGCTTCAGCTGCTTCTTCATCCTCTAAAACAAAACTAAGGCTGTTGATTTGATTTGCTCCGCTAGCTGTGGCTTGATCAATAATTTCGTTTAATTTATCAAAATCTTTTGTTTTAACCAAAATACTGACACTGGCCTGATAACCGACTAAATTTTGCTTACCACTTGCCCTTTCCCTTTCATAGCGCGGAGTAATACTATAACGAGTAGTTTTAATCTTTTCTTCTTTTACGCCTAGCTCTTTTAAGTTTTTAATAATTTCACTATTAACCTCATTGACTTCTTTTTGAGCCTGACTAACTGTTTTAGCTTGTTTTTCCACTCCTAAACTAATCTGAGCTGTGTCTGGTTTAACATAAACCTCTGCTTGAGCACTCACCTGAAAAGGAGCATCTTTAGGAATAGTTACTGAGCGTGTAGACCATGTTAAGGTACTGGTAAATTTAGCCGCAATAATAACTCCTAAACAAATAATAACGACGACGATAATAATTTTAGTAATAAATTCTTTTAAATGTTCCATGGTTTCTAATTTAATAAATTAATTCTTAATTAAATATATATTAATTTTAACATAATTTAATTTTAAGTCCACCCCGTTAGAAAACTCTCTTTGCCGGCCTTGAATAATCCATTGGTTTACTATAAAAAATAATGACAATTTTCTAACGGGGTCCAGCATTAAAGAAAAGCCTATGGTGAATCACGTCATAGGCTTTTGTTTTTTTGAAAGGCCCAGGATATTCGTTTTTTCCTGGCTACATCAACTTGCAATCCTAAAGCTCGTCTTTGTTTTCGATAAACTGCCCTTTTTTTACGTAATCTTTTAAGATATTGTTTGGCCTTAATGGGAAGGTTATAGTCCCAGTTCAAGTGAACCTTCTTATTATTATCATGTCCATATCTGTTCGAACAAGACCAATAACATGACTTGGCTCCTTGACCATGGGTTATTTGCATAAACTGTCCGCATTTTCTACAACGCGGTCTGTATTTAACCCTGGCCATGGCTATCCAAGCCTGTTTTAAAAGATTATTAATAAAATTTTTGGTGCGATGTATCGGATGAGAAAAATAAAAGACTTTTTCTTCATCTGAAATAACCACCCAGGCAGCATCTGTTCCCCTTGCTCTTTGTTCTCTAAGTAACCAGGTTGTCCAAACAGTTACTTTTAATTCATTGGCTTTAAAAACAAAGCCTACTTCTCTCCCCCCTTCTCGAGGACGCGGAGCAACCAATCTTAGAGTTTTGTATTTATCAACAAATTCTTGGTCTGGAATTTGTCGAAAACCAAAACGTAAAAGATTTTGGTTAAGACGAGTAAACTCGGCCTTATTAGGTAGAATTTGCTTTGGCAAAACTGCCTCCTTTCTTTTAAAATTAAAAGAGTAATGTTAAATTTATCAGAAATTAAAATTTTGTCAATAATCTTGTTTTGCTCTGGTGATATTTGGTTCTTTGCCATAAAAAGGCATTACTGGTTTTTGCCTATAGCTCGACCTAAAGTCCGACCTAAGGTCTGATGACCCGGTCGTATAAGACGACTCGGTCGTATAGGAGAGCTTGGCTCTATAGAGATTCTTTATTTTTAATAACTTTTTTATCCCTATCTTTACTAATTCTTGGCTGTGTTTTTCTTGAGATAAATTAACCCCAATGGCTGGAATATTTAAAACCCAGGCCAAAGTATTGGCCACTGAAAGCCCGATTCTGATTCCAGCAAAAGAACCTGGACCATTAATAACAATAATCCCATTTAATGAACTAAGGTTTTTTTTGTTTTTCTTTAAAAGCCTGTCTATGCCTGATAAAATTCTATCATTTTTGTTCTGAAAATTGGGTAAATTCAGAAAATCAAAAGGTTTTTTGGCCTGGCCTAGGCCTAGAATAACTTTATTTAAGCTGATATTATTGATAAACAAATACATAAAAATTTATTTTGTAAATTTTTACCTTAAACCTTAAACTGTAAACTTTCTCTTATTCTGACAAAAATTAAGGTTCTTGTCTATATTATTCACCTTTACATCTTTTTATTTTATATTATAATAAACTTATAATTAAATCACTTTAATTTCTATACAATAATAATTTAATTTCAAGGTTCTGCGAACGCAGTGCCTTACCCATAGGCTACGGCCGAGGGAGCAGGTTCTTATATGGCTAAACAAATAAAAATCAAATATTTTTGCTTTTCAAATCCTAAAGAGTCAGATGCTTATTCGCAAGTCTATATTGCTGAGCCAGAAAAAAAATTCCTGGAAAAATTTGGTCGTTTAAGTATTTTGATTAACCTAAATTTCAAGGATAAATCTGATAAGCAAACACTTAACTGGGCTAAAACTTGGAGTCAAGAATTGATTGATTTAATTAAGAATGATTTTTATAATCCGCTTCGACAAGTAATAGATACGGAAAAAGATTTTGAAGACTCTTTACAGCGAATCAATTCTTGGTTGCAGCAAGAAAAATCTCAAAACTCAGAAATATTTGAAGAATCTTTATCTGATTTTGATGTTGACATTGTTCTTCTTAAAGATAATGATGTCTATTTTAGTCAGACTGGAGAAATAAATACTTATTTTCTAAAAGATGATCAATTAATTGATTTAGTAGAAGAAAAAAATAAATCAACAAAATTTTTAAATATCATTAGTGGAAAATTAGAGAATAATTCTCTTTTATTTTTTACTACAAAAAATCTTTTTGATTATTTTTCCTCAGGCAAAGTCACTCAAATTTTAGATCAGACTCCGACAGAAAAAATTGAGGCTGAAATTAAAAAGGGGCTTTCTGATAAAGTTAATCGGGTTAATCTGTTGGGATTAATTATCTCTAATAAAGACGAATTTATTACCCCAATTAAAGAGAAAACTAAACCGCCAGTTAAAGAAAAAAAACAAGAAGTTAAGGTTGAGCCTCTTAAATCAATTGAACAAGAACCTGTTAAAGAGGAACCTAAACCTATAATCCCAATTACTCTTCAATCTAAAAAAGAAATAATTCCAAAAAAATTAAGAACAATTAAACCAAGTATTCCTGATGTGCCTATTATTAAAACCAGTCGTTTAACATATTTTAGAAAATCATTAATTATTATTTTAATTATCCTTGGCTTGCTTTTCATTCAAAGCATTGTTATTCTTAGTCGTCAGCAAATTAAAGCTAGTCAAAACAGAAAATATGCTCAGACAATAGAAGAATTAAAGATAAAACAAGAAGAATTGTCCGTCGCTCTTATTTACCAAGATCCTTTAAAAATTAAAGCTATTTCAAATGATTTTAATGCTCTTTTAAATCAACTGTTTCAAAAAACTGAGGAACAAAAGCAAACTTTTGCTTTTTTTAAAGATAATTACACCAAGCAAATGAATAAATTCTATCATTTAATTGTTTTAGAAAAAGCAGA
>JAHIMV010000018.1 GCA_018896315.1 Patescibacteria group bacterium
GTGCGCCACCACTCTTCTTTCAAATAGGGGAGATTGGCTACGATTATTACAGATTTAAAATTGTCCGCCCAAGGCGGATCCGCCTCTGGCGGAAAAGACAAAGAGATTACCAAGCTACCTACTTATAAATTGATTCACCAGGGAATAAGCTATGTTCCCCAGGGAAGACAGGTTTTTTCTAATTTAACCATTATGGAAAATCTTGAAATGGGCGCTTTTGTTATTAAGGACAAGGAATTAATAAAAAAAAGACTTGATAAAATTTTTAAGAGATTTCCTTTTTTAAAACAAAGAGAAAATGGCTTGGCGGCAAATTTGTCTGGAGGCGAACAGCAAATGTTAGCTATCGGCCGAGCTTTAATTCAGGATCCCAAATTACTTTTATTAGATGAACCCTCATTGGGTTTGGCCCCAAAGGCAATAAAAGAAGTTTTTGAAAAAGTTCAAAAGATTAATAAAGAAGGCGTAAGTATTATTATTGTTGAACAGAATGCAAAAAAAGCAATTGAAGTTGCTCACAGAACCTGCGTTTTAGAAGATGGTAAAATTGTTTTAGAAGGCGGTAAAGAGATTTTACAAGATCAAAAAATAAAAGATATTTATTTTGGTGGGAGGTAATTAATAAAAATATGGACCCCGTTAGAAATCTTCTAACGGAGTTCACAAGTTAATAATTTGTAATAATATGTCAGCAAAAATTTCTAACGGAGTGGAATTAACACAAGAAAAACTTAAATCATTAATTGAAAGTTTGCTTTTTATTGCTAATCGGCCTTTAAGTAAAAAAGAATTGGCTAAAATAACAGAACAAAAAATCAGCAAAGTAGAAGAAGCTTTAAAAGAATTAACAGAAGAATCGCAAGAAAAAGGGATTAAAATCATTCAAAATGGTCAAGAATGGCAAATGGTCACTGACCCGACAAATAGTTCAATTATTCAAAAATTCCTAAAACAAGAAATTAATCAAGAATTAACGCCAGCTTCTTTGGAAACATTATCTATTATTGCTTATAGAGGGCCGATTAAAAGAGATGAATTAGAACAGATTAGAGGTGTGAATTGCAGTATTATTTTACGCAATCTTTTAATTAAAGGATTGATTATTGAAGAGGATAAAGATAAGGAGATATATAATGTTAGTTTGGATTTTATTCGCCACTTAGGTATTAATGATTTAAATGAATTGCCTGATTATCAGAAGTTGAATCAAGACATTCCTCTATCTAGTTTATTAGAATAAAAAGAATAATAAAATTTAAAAGCTAATTGAGAGGCTGAGCCTCTCAAAAGTATAGAAAGTGTTATAATACAAGTATGAGAAAAGTTAAATTTATTAACGAAGGATATTATCATATTTATAATCGAGGTGTTGACAAACGTACAATTTTTCAAAATATTGACGATCTGATGCGTTTTTATCAGAGTATACAAGAATTTAATGTGATTGAACCAATAGGCAGTATTTATGAGAATTTTTTATTTAAGGCTAGAATTGAAAAAGAAAAAAAGTTTGGACACTCGGTGTCCAAACTTTTTTCTGAAAAAGAAAAATTAGTTGATTTTATTTGTTATAATTTGTTGCCAAATCATTATCATTTTATTTTAAAACAAGTGGTCGACAAAGGGATTGAAAAATTTATGCACAAGGTTGGAATGGGGTATGCAAAATATTTTAATACAAAAAATAAAAGAAGTGGATCGTTATTTCAAGGAAAATTTAAAGCCATTCATATAGATTCAAATGAATATTTATTGCATCTGAGCGCTTACATTAATTTAAACCACAGGGTTCATAATTTAGAAAAGTTTGGACACCGAGTGTCCAAACTTTTGAAGTCGAGTTGGGAAGAATATATAAATAATGGAAAAGGAATTTGTGATAAAAAAATTATTTTAGATCAATTTGAGAGTATTTTGGATTATAAAAAGTTTGCAGAAGAGTCTTTAAATGGTATTAAAGAAAGAAAAGAGATTGAAAAATTTATTTTAGAGTAAATTAAAAATTTGAGAGGCTCAGCCTCTCAAAATAGTATCTTGAAAATAATTTGCTCTTATAGTTCAATGGATACCTGCCAGCCATATCCTGAGCCCCTGTAGTTTAATGGATAAAACGCCTCCCTCCGGAGGAGGAAAGTACAGGTTCGACTCCTGTCAGGGGCATTGAAACGGGAGTTCGGCAGGTCATTCGACCTGTCGCCCGGTCGAATGACCGGGCGATCCCCCCTGAGAGCATTGTTGGGGTTTATAATAATTATTAATTTTTTAGTTTATGAAAAATCAAGAGAAACAAGCTTTTATTTCTCGTCATACTGAAAAAGTAAAAGATAAAAAAATTGAATCTAAGCAGTATCCTGGTATTACTGAAAAAGGAGTTGATATTGCTAAAGAAAGAGCAAAAAAAGAAATTTTAGAATTAATTGAACAAAGTGAACCTGGGTCAGTAATTTTTATTGGCGGCGCTACTGAACAGGTTAGGACTAAGTCAACAGCTGAGGTCTACGGGGATGAATTAAAAGAAGCGTTAAAAAACAGAGAAGATGAATTTTTAGTAATTATCCGCAAAGATATTCAGGAAAAAGCCAAGGAAAAAGGATATACTAAGACAGTTGAGCAAATAGTGGAGGCTTTAAACGCTAATCAAGACAAAAAAGTTATTATTGATTTTCCGATGTTTTTAAAAGATTTTTCTATGGAAAGACTAGGTTGGGTTGATAAACAAGGAAATCTTACCCAATATGCAGATAAGCTTCTTAAAAGAAACAATGATGATGATTATGCTAGCGCTAAAGACTGGATAGAAAATAAAGGCAAGATGGGAGACCTTGAAGGGCCTGATCCAGAAGAAGCAGCTAAAGGTTATAAAAGGGCAATTGAGCGTCTTGAGGAGTTTGCTAAAAAATATATTGGTGATAGGCCATTGGTAATAGGGATGGTCGGCCACAGCTGGGATATTGAAGCTTATATGACCTATTTATTAAATCATGGCAGGGTAGATGTTGAAGGATTTGAAAAAATTGCTAAAGGCAGAATAATTGGTGATGCTGAATTGACAAAAATTAAGATTAGCCCAATTATGACAACGGTTTCTTATCGTGGAGAAGATTTTGTTGTTAAATAAATAATGTGGTGCTTTAGTATTGGGGCAAATAAAGGAGTAGTAAAAATTTTAAAAAGAAAATAATATGATACAATACAAAAAATCATTGATTTCAAAAAATATCAAAGAAATTAAGAAAAAGAAATGGTATAATCAACGTTTTGACGGTTGTATTAATTTAATTTGGATGATTTCTGAAGTGGAAATGCGGCCAGAAAAACGGAAAATGAAAGGGGGAAATTTTACTTCTCATTTTGGAATTTTTAAAAATGACACAGCAGATTGGTATATAGATATGGTTGATATAAAAAGAGTGACTAATCTTTTTTTACAGAAAGCAAAAAAAGAAAACGATTTTAGCAAGAGATTGATTAAGAAATGGCAAAAAGATGAAAAAGCCTTTATTTATGATTGCGAAAAAATAGAAAAGATTGATGTATCAAAGTTGTCTTTAATTGAACTTAAAAAGAGGTATTTAAGTTTTGCAGATGTTTATAGAAACGCGATTAGTTCTTCTTCTTTAATTGATGGTTTTGCTTTAGGAACCGATGAAATAATTCAAAAAGAAATTAATAAACTCCTAGATAAGAAGGGAATTAAAAGGGGGAGGGGTGTAATATTTTCGTATTTAACAGCTCCAGTTCATCAATCTTTTATTAATGAAGCAGAACTTGCTCTTCTTAAAATTGCTTTTAAAATCAGTCAAGATAAGAAAATAAATGAAATATTTAAAGATAATAGACTTAAAGACATATTGAAGAAAATCAAGCTGTCAAAGAATTTTAGTTGTATGATTGAGCAGCATCAGAAAAAGTATTTTTGGACAAAGAATAATTATTATGACAATAATATTTTAACTGTTAAAGATTTTATAAAAGAAATAAAAGTTTTATTGGTTAATAATATTGATATTAGAAAGGAAATAAAAAGAATCAATAGAACTCCTATTAACAATAAAATTAGGAAGCAAAAATTAATAAAGAAATTAAGACTATCTAATTTTTTGAAAAATTTATTGGAAATCTCAGAAGATTTTACCCACTGGCAGGATGAGAGGAAAAAAATGACTTTCCATTTTACCCATTTTTGTTCCTTATTTCTAGCCGAAATCGGCAAAAGAATGAATTACAATCTGGATCAGATGAAATATTTAACTAGCGTCGAAGTTTTAAATTTATTTGATAACAAAAAAATAAACGCGTTAGAATTAAATAATAGAAAGAAAAAGTCTTTAGTTTACCAGAAAAATGATTTTTATGAGATTCTATCAGGCAGGAAAGCGGAAGAAACTATAAAAAAGATATTTGTCGCTGTTGGTAAAAGAGAGGTAAATGATTTTCGCGGATTACCAGCTTCTTCAGGTAAAGTTTGTGGTAAAGTAAAAATTATTAAGAGTGTAAAGGAGATAGATAAAGTGAATAAAGGCGATATTTTGGTCGCAGTTATGACTCGGCCGGATTATATTATGGGCATTAAGCGAGCCTCAGCCATTATTACTGATGAAGGGGGAGTTACTTGTCATGCAGCTATTATTTCGCGCGAATTAGGAATTCCTTGTGTTATCGGCACCAAAATTGCCACCAAAGTTTTAAAAGATGGTGATTTAATTGAAGTTAATGCCAATCATGGAGTCATTACCGTGGTTAAAAGAAATTAAGTTTGAGGTTGACAAAAAGTCAAAAATGTGCTTAAATAAAAGAAAATACAAAGTTTAAATATATAAAAAGGAGGTTAAGCTTATGTATATGAAAAGAGAGTTTGTTGAATTTCGGCCAGACAAAGTAAAAACACCTGCAGGCGAAACTACGGATACGGTAGTTATAATTGATAAATCTTCAGGTGAAATTGCTTTTAAGGGCGATCCGCGCCAAACCAGAGAATGGTTGGAAGGACAAGAATCTAAAGAAAGAGACAAAACGGGTCCGGAAATTGAAACAGTTGAAAAGGTTAAAGGCGGGACAGTTATTCCAGGAATGGTTGATACTCATGAACATCCATTTCTTTATGCTTCCTTGGCAAATATGGTTGATTTAAGTGAAGCAGGAAAATTGTCAGAACTCATTGACCAGGTTAAAAAAGCAGGTTCTGATAAGAGCCCAGATCCATTGGTTTGTGGTTATTGGCACACTGAAGTTATTTCCAGGCTTTCAAAGCAAGATTTAGATGAGGCAGTTCCAGATCGGCCGGTTATTGTTTATGATACCTCTTTTCACGGAGCAGTTGTAAACACTGAAATGGCCAAAATGCTTAAATCTGCAATCAGTCCCGAAGAAGACATTTTAGGAGAATTTAACATCAAAACAGGTCGGATTACAGAAGGCTTTACAATTAAAGCTTTTGAGGTTATTTCTCCACCAGCTGAGATTATTGAAGGCCGGGTTGAAAAAACTTTTGAAGAATATTTTTCCAACGGTATTACTGGAGTTCATGACATGGCTGTAAATTCATGGAGTGAATTAATGGCTTTTTTGCAAATGCGCAAGAAATGGAAGAACAAAGAATTTTCCTTTCCTGTTGCCCGAACTTTTCTTATGGCTCCGATGTTAGAAAAGCTCTTTAAAAGTCAGAGAGAATTAGAACAGGCTGGACTTTGGGATGACAAGCTTTTGCCGACTTTAGGACTAAAGTTTATCACTGATGGTTCTCTTGGTTCTAGAACAGCTCGATTATCTGAACAGTATCTTGACAAAGAGACCCGTGGACAATGGGTTGTTAGAGTAAAAGAAATGAACAGGGTAATAGAATTCGCTCTTAAACACGGAATAGACCAGGTAGCTTTTCATGCTATTGGCGATGCAGCAATTAAAAGAGTGGTTCGTTTAGCTCAGCAATGGGGTAAAAAAGGACAAGACCTTGTTGGAAAGGATGTTGATTTGGCTCGTTGGCGCATTGAACACTTTGAAATGCCAACTCCGGAGACCATGCAAGATGTTAAGGATTTAGGTATGTGGGTTTCTATGCAGCCAAATTTTTTAACCGATTATATTTATCGCGATCGGTTAGGGGATAGGGTTAAATGGATTTGTCCTCATCGGAAAGCTTTAGGGTATAAAATTCCTATGATGTTCGGGACTGATGGTATGCCTATGGAAACCTTATTCGGTCTTTGGGCCGCTACTCACGCCTTAGAAGAAGATCAGCGTTTGAACTTTGAAGAGGCAATGATGGCTTTTTCAATTACTCCAGGCAAGTATACCGGAGAGAAAAGAGGTTTATTAGAACCAGGAGAAAAAGCAGATATTGCCGTGGTAGATACGGATGATTTTGAACAAATAATTGGCGGAACTCAGCCTCAAACAGTTCAAGATTTTGCCGACATACAGAAAGGAATTCAAACTAAATTGAGAACAGATTTACCAGTATTAGGGACCTATGTCGCAGGAAGGAAGGTTTATGAAAAAAAATAAGTAATTATAATGGGTGAGTTTATTTAACCAATAACTCACCCATTTAACTTAACAATAATATTTAAATATAATTAAATCATTTTAATTTAATGGTTTATGAAATCGTTTCATAAAAGTTTTTACAAAATTGAGGCTGTAGCAAAAAAACGGCGGGCTAAAGTCGGGATTGGCATTTTACGTCCAAATCCAGAGATTATTAAACATCTTAAAATTGGAGCAAGATATGCTGATTTAACTATAGTTTGTAAAAAGCTAATTAAAGGTTTTAATTGTTTAGCTTTAGGTGAGGTTTCAGAAGAAGAATATTCTCAAGCTTTAATCAATCTTTTACAAGAGAATAAAATTGAGGGTATGGTCAGGGGACATGTTAGATTTAGTCCTTTTGAAAAAATATTTATGGACATCTATAAGTATAAAAAACTGAGGTTTTTAGGACTTTTAAGAGATTTAGACGGCCGGGAATGGTTTTATATTGACGCTGACCCTTTTGATATGCCAGGACCAGCCCCAGAAGAAATGCTTTTATTAATTGAACAAGCAGCTCATTATATGAAGATGTTTGGGATAGAGCCAGTAATCGGGATGTCTGCTGGGGATTTTACCGAAGACAGGGGAGATAACCCTTGGATTGATCAGACAATTCATAACGCGGAATATATGACTAAAGTTTTAAAAGACGAAGGATATAATATTACAAATTATGCTCATTTAATTGATCAATCTGTTAAAAATGCTAATTTAGTTATTTTAGGTCCCACTGGGTCGCATGGAAATTTCCTTTATCGTTTACTTTATCAGATAGGGGGAGCCTTAGAAGCAGGAGGACCAGTTTTGGTTCCGGAAGCCTGTATCGATTGCTCTCGTTATCATAATAAATATTCAACTCATATTATTTGGGCCGCGGCTGAAGCTAATCTTAAAGCTGAAGGTAAATTAGATAAAGTTTATGAACCATATAAAGATTCTAAAAAGAAATGGAGTAAATATAGAGTAATTAGATAAAATATATGAAAATTAAACATTTTATTAAAACTCAAGATTTTACCAAGGAGGAATATTTAGAAATTTGTCGTCGGGCAGAAATTTTTCAAAAAGGAATTGAGGAACAAGGGAAAAGTTTTACTCATTTATGCCCGGGAAAAGTTATTGCTACAATGTTTTTTCAGGAAAGTGCCAGAACCGCTACTGGACTTCAGTCAGCCATGATTAAATTAGGCGGGGGTTATGTTGGAGTTAGTGGGACAGCAGGAACTTATATAGCCTCAGGCGAAGAGGACTTAGATGATTTTTTAACTTCTTTTATTCCTTTTTGTGATTTAATGGCAGTTAGGCATAAGTTTTTGGAGTTAGATAAAATAGTTGATAGTTGGCCTGTCCCTTTAATCAATGCGATGTGTGGAGGAGATGAGCACAGTATTGCCGCATTAGGAATGGTTTATTCAATGTATAAAAGAAATCCTAATTTTAAGGATATGAAATATGGAATTTATGGAATGATTAAA